>JBIKWV010000021.1:0-13978 GCA_044356135.1 Elainellaceae cyanobacterium | reverse complement strand
GCACCTCGTTGTCCCCTTTCCCTCACCCCAACCACTAGTCATGACTGCAATCGATGCTGCTCCTCTGCGACTGCACATTGGTGGAAGAAAGACTCATCCGGACTGGAAAATCCTGGACGCCCTACCGCGGCCAGAGGTTGATTATGTTTGTAATGCCGCCAATCTGGAACAGTTCGCCGCTAACTCTGTTGAGGCAATTTACGCCAGCCACGTTCTGGAACATTTCTACTTTGGTTTGAATAATGAGCTAACCCGCGTTTTGACAGAGTGGTGTCGTGTGCTGAAGCCGGATGCCCCACTCTATATCAGCGTGCCAGACCTGCAAAAGCTCTGCTGGCTCTATCTGCGCCCTGATAATACGGTGCGGGAGCGGTTCCACATTATGAAAATGATGTTTGGTTCCCAGGCCGATGAATACGATATTCACCGGGTTGGCCTGGACTTTGAAAGCTTGCAGTATTTCCTCCATCAAGCTGGTTTTACATCAATGGAGCTGGTGGAAGCCTTCAATTTCTTTGACGACACGAGCAGTCTCCATTTCCTGGGGGTGCCTATCAGTCTGAATGTTGTTGCTTACAAGTAAGTAGTAGTAAATAGGCGCGATTAAGCTTGCAACCCCAAAAGCTGTCCCGCCCGCTGCGCGGGCGGGATAGCTTTTGGGGTTGCAACTTTTTCCCACGCCCACTTACTCAACAGTTTCTCCTGCAATATAGCAATCGATGTTTTCGTGCGAAGGAGGAGGGGGGGCGGTGCCCGCGCAGAGCTTCTCACCTGCACCCGGTTCTAATCAACCTTTCGTTGCCAGATCAGGACAGCTTAGAACCCATAATCAGACGTGCGCAGTGCTCCGCACTGTGCCACGTCTGACGATGGGTTCTTGATTTCTTCAGCGACGAGACCTACGCTGGGATAACCTGGACAATTAGCGATCGCTTATCCAAGGACTGCACTTTCCCAACCTTGGAGAGATCCGCAACGATCCGATCCAGCAGGTCGGTGGCGCGATCACGGTTCTGGTTTTCTCGCCCCCGCAGTCGAATTTGGAATTTCACTGAATCCCCTTTGCTCAACCACTCCGTTGCCCAACCGATGCGCAGATTGTAGTCAGACTCGGCAACATTAGGCCGCAGACGAACCTCCTTCACAGTTGGTCTGGAAGTTTGCTTCTGGCGTTTTTTCTGCTGATACTGGTGTTTGCCGAAATCGAGAATCTTGGCGACGGGAATATCCTTCCCATCTGAGACGACTACCAGATCCAGTTCTACACTTTCAGCCAGTTTCAGGGCTTCGCGGGTGTCGGTCAGCCCCCGGTTGTTGTTTTCGTGGTCGATCAGAAGCACCTGGGGGGTTCTGATTTGCCGATTGATCAGTTGTTTTGTAGCGATAGTAATTTCCTCTCGAAACTCAGTAGATAAATGAGACCTGATACCAGCATAGCGAAGGAACCCCAAAACTTCACTCGAACTACGGTCTTTCGGTGGAGTGATTTTGGCGGGATTACACTACATTTCTGGCGTATTTTACACCTTCGCTGAAAACCGCTACCGAATCACATTGGAGATGATGGCATCACTCAGGTTGGTCTTCTCAAGATTAACGTTGCTCAGATTTGCATTTGTCAGGTTGGCCCGCGTTAAATTGGCTCCTGCCAGATCTGCTCCGGTGATTACTGCATCGGTGAGGTTCGCATTGCTGAGGTTTGTCTGAGTCAAATTGGCCTGGGTAAAGTTTGTGCCACTCAGGTTCGCACCGCTCAAGTTGAGTCCTCGCAAATTTGCCGCGATTAGATTCAGGTTCCTGAAATCCCGCTGTCCCGCTTGATAACGGCTGAGGAGTTCATTCACCTTCATAGAAACCAGTGCATTCACTTTCATAAGACGATGTTTTTAGGAGGATAGGGCGTTATCGAGATCCATCAAAACCACAGTTCGAGCAATACACAGTTCGAGCAATAGACAGTTCGAGCAATAGACAGTTCGAGCAATAGACAGTTCAAGTAAACAGTGTGGCGGCTTGAAGCAATTTCTCCTGCCTCAAGCTCCAGGATTTAAGGAGATTTCCAGCAATGAGACTAGGTGCGTTGCGTGGGCGGCTTCCCCACTGCGGGGGAAACCACCCAAACAACGGGTAATTTCTTTTGCAGAAATATTCTAGTAGCGCTTTCTGCGCTGCTTGCGGTTGGCGATCGCCTTGCGCTTCCGCTTCTCCAGGGGTGTTTCAAAGTGACGATTCTTTCTCATGTCAGGGAAAATGCCTGCCTGAGAAACCTTGCGCTTGAAGCGGCGCAGTCCCGACTCAATCCCTTCGTTTTCACCCAGAACAACTTGAGCCATCTCATTCCCTCCACAAATTGCGCCTTTTCAGATGTTGATAGAAGAAGAGACTCCAGGAGTCTAAGCAACTCCTGGAGCCAACCAACACTTTCCGCTTAGTAGCGGCGGGAAGATGCGCCACGTCCGAAATCGCTTCTAGACGAACCATGATCCTCACGGGGCTTTGCCTTGTTGACCTTCAGGTCACGTCCCATCCACTCCGCGCCATCAAGCGCTTCAATGGCAGCCGCTTCTTCGTTATCATTGGCCATCTCAACGAAGGCAAAACCGCGCATCCGTCCGGTTTCACGGTCAACGGGGATCTGCACACGGTTGACCTTGCCATACTCCTGAAAAACATGCTCTACATCCTCAGACGTTACGCTGTAGGATAAGTTACCGACATAAATTGACATGGAAATCTCCAAAATCAGAATTTGCAGCGAGTTAGATCCGGAGAAACCTTGTCGATGAACACCTTGTTAAAAAAACAATTGAATGAACAGTTGAGGAGGTTAAGGCCGAAAATAATCTACACTCCCTCACTCTAGCATAGTTCGACTAGAACGCACGGCATCGTAGCGCGACGCCTGAATCAGCCTCAGATTGCTGCATGAGAGCCTTGCAGTGCAAGGCTCTCATGCAGCAATCTGCATCATTAAGGCGTCGCTGGATTAAGGAAGCGGCCCGCGAACTTCATCACTTCACCCAGGTCTGCACCACTCCCACCCTGCAAAAAGCTTTGCAGCAGAGGATTGGTTCCCGATGTACCAGGCTTTGCCGCCCCCATACTAAGCATTCCCATAATGCCTGTCAATACGGTTGGCAGCAGCCCCTGGAGCACGGAAGGACTGATGCCTGTTGCCTGAGACACGCCCTGCACCAGTTGCTGCTGAAGCTGAGGGGGAATCATAGACTGCAATGCTGCGGTGGATCCACTGCCACCAGCAGCGAGCTGCCCAATCATGCTTTCCAAACCACCTGCCCCCTGCTGTTGCAGCATCGGCCCCAGCAGTCCACCCAATGAAGAAGCAATTCCAGGCAGTTTTGAGGCATCTAAACCACTTGCAGATGCAGCAGAAGTAAGCGAACCCATAATGCCCTCTAGCTGGGAAACGCTACCCTGCGCATTGGGATTGTTGATGGCGCTGAGCATGTCAAAGAAAAGACTCATAGAACACTCCTTGTGAAAGTTGAATGAATTGCCAAATAAACGAACCTTGAACAGAACAGATTACGCTACTTGCATCAATCTCTGATTCTGTGAGGTGAGCTTCTTGCCCGTCCAGAATGATTGGTATCGACACTTCCTCAAGCTGGCACACGAACGTGGAAAGAACGGATTAACCGCAGCCAGCGGCCATCGTCCGTCAGACAACCCAGATCCGCAACATAATCGCGATCGCTCACTGGAATCGTGACATGTTTGTCCTGTTCTACATCAGAGCAAACGTAGGTCTGGGTGCTGTGGGGCACATCCCGATCGATGTCCAGATTGGTTGCATCATGGATACGCAGCATCAGGCGCTTGCCACCCTGTGCTCGCAGCGGCTGTCGATATTTTTCAGCCACTTCCCAGTAGGCGTAAGCATCCTTACTATTGCGGGGCACCAGAATAATGCGGCAGTCCTGAGGCATCTCAAACAGTGCACTGCTGGTAGAAGTCGCAACAGGTTGCGCAACGGCACGGGTGTCCTGCATCTGGGATACGCGAGTTGTTGTTACGGCAGCAGCAGCAGCAGCAGCCGTTCCAATAGCCGCTACGGTTGCACCTCGAAGACCGTTAGCTGCCATTTCCGCAGGTTCAGTGCGCAAAGCCTGGGGGCTGGAACCAGCCAGCACTGGTGCGGTTTCCGGTGCTTTAACAAAGGCAGACGTACCGCCCGCAGGGCCGTAGTCAGCCTGGGTGCAGCGGGGCACCCGAACATGCTGCGATCGCGCCAGCGGTAGCCAGGTATCGTTATCCGTCGTATATCCCAGTTCTACAACGTAGTCACGATCATCGCGAGCAACGACCATATGCAGATCCTGCGCCCGCTCATCAGCGGCGAACTGCCAGATCTGATGGGGTTTCTGCCGATCCATATCAGGAATATCTGTGACATCGTGCAGACGCACCATTAGCTTGGGCCCACCTTCGCGCCGCAGGGCTGCTTTATGGTCTTCTGAAACTTCCCAGAAGGCATAAGCGTGCCGGCAGTTACGAGGCGTCAAAATAATGCGGCTGTCGTAGGACTCGGCCACTGGAGGAACCGCAGCTCCTCGCCCGCGCAGCAGTACCCACAGTGCAGCCAGACCCAGCAACGGCAGCAGCAGCCACCACCAGGGGAAGCCCTGACTGTCACCCATAGTAGCCACCGGGCTGGGAGCCGCAGCAGGAACGGTTGCTTCAGGAGAAACGACAGGCGCGGTTGCTTCAGGGGAAGCCAATGGAGCAGTTGCTTCAGGGGAAGCCAGTGGAGTGGCTACGACAGGGGCGGTAGTGGCCACTGGAACGCCTTCCTGTCCGGCTGGGATTGTGGCAAGACCCAGGAAAGCAAGTACCTGAGGTGCAGGATTCCCTTTGTAGACTAAAACTTTGGGCTGGGAGAAGGGATAGCGCGGATCGCTGGGCAGCGTATCGTGCATCGGAAGAATTTGCACGCCCGTTTGACCTTCAGCCTGGTTGCGAATCGCGTAGCTAATGCCGTTATTGCCGAGTTCTCTGGCGATCGCAGCCGTATCGTCTTGAGCAGCCTGAGTTGCAGTCGAGCCGGTCTGGAACGGCGCTTGCTGGAAGGCGGGATAGCGACTGAGGGCCTCGCGGGTGTCACTGGTAGCAGGGCGATCGACAAAGCGGATTGGTGCATCAGGCCCACCCAACTGGGACCAGTTGGTGATTTTCCCCCAGAAGATTTGAGCAAACTGCTCTGTGGTAATCGATCCCTTAAAGGGGTTATCGGCCCCGACAATGATGGCGATCTTCTCGCGTTCAAGGGGAACCACAGACAGCCCCTGAACTTTCTCCTGGTCGGTCAGTTCGCGCCCGATCACAATCACATCGGTATTGCCCTGATTAAGGGACTGGAGTGCCGCATTTGCATCTGCGGCAGTGAAGTTCAGCCTGGAACCGGGGAAGCGAGTTTCATACCGCTGCTTCAGCGCTTCAACCACTGCGACCATGCTGGGGGAGCCATCAACCCGAACATTTGCCCCCTCTGGCAGCGCAGACGGCAGCGCAAAGGTTGGCGCAGGTGAAGTTT
This sequence comes from Elainellaceae cyanobacterium, assembly GCA_044356135.1. GTDB lineage: Bacteria > Cyanobacteriota > Cyanobacteriia > Elainellales > Elainellaceae > CAZVXA01. Next base: position 8,424 of record JBIKWV010000021.1, on the reverse strand, counting down.
GTGCCAGCAGGCGATTACCACCCAGAAGAACTGCTGGTGTTGTGACGAGAGCAGAAGCGGCAGCCAGCAATAAAACGAACTTCAAGCCTGGTTTTGAGACATTTTTTGAACGCATCATATTCATATCCCTGCTAGGGTGAGCGTCTGCTTTTGAATCTCGCAGTGTTAATCAGGGTAGATGGCGTATGTAAGAGAAAAATAGGGATTGCTTTAACGACTGACTAACTTTATTAACAAACCAGGAACCTGTATCGGGAAAAAACTTCAGGAATCGAAAGCCCCAACGAACCTTGCATGACCTGAGATACAGACAATTAAGACTTAATTAAGAAGCCAAGGAACTCGATTTTTGACTAAACTGCGCCGATTTTCCCCGAAATGCTGACTGCGTCAGCATTTCGGGGCAAATCGGCGCAGCTTAGTCAAAAGTCCAGTACTTATACAGTGCTTCGCGCTCAGGTAAACCTTTGCTGCATCAAACTGAGAACTGATGTACACCTTCTCTGTTCTGGTGGTTTTCTTCCCAAAAATCTAACGGTACTATGAAGAGATCCGGCAGATGTGCTGCTGTCCGGTTCACTATACTCAGCACAAACAAAACAGCGATCGCTCCATGCCCAAACAACCGGCCCTGCCATCCTCAAAGATGCCCGCGACCCAGACGCAGTTGATTGAGATCTACCGCCATCTGCCACCGCTGGAGCAGCAAATCGTCCAGATGTCTGCTGTGATCTACGAACCAGTGAGCCGCACGGTGTTGCTGTCCTGTTTGCAGGGAATAGGGATTCGGGATCCTCAGGGTAAATCGCTGATGACGCAAACCCTGAAATCCTATGTAGAAGATCTGCTGGAACTGGAACTGCTGGTGCAGACGGCTGGGCGCGGGCCACAGTGTAACCCGCTGGTGCGGGAAATCGCAACCCGTGATGTGCAACGGGCCAACCAGTTAGAAAAATTCCTTCAGGCGATCGCCAAACAACTGCCCCTCGAAGAGCGGTGGAAGGGCGGCCCCTATAACATCAACAGTGAAGATACCTTTATTCGGGAAGTCCGCTTTGCCATCTATCGTGGCGATCAGAAACAAATCAACAAACTGTTTGAAGATTACTACCGCTATAGCTATCGGAACGACAAGATTGGCTTTAGCGAGATCTTGTTGATGGTATGCGCCAATCCATTCGATGCGGAATGGCTGCAAACACTCCCTCAGGATCTTCAGACATCGGCGATCGCCGCCATTTTTGACGACTCCGAGCAGTTTCTCACCCCTGTAGACGCAGCGTTTGAGATGCTGAAGCAGTCCTGTGCCCAGCCTGAGCCACCCGCCCCCGTCATGTATCACGTTTACCTGATTGAACAGTTCCTACTGCGGGGGCAATTTCAGGAAGCAGAAGCCGCCCTGGATCGCTTTACCCGGCTGCGTACCCTGCACAACCTGGATGGGCTATGGGGCTGGCTGACTTTTTTGCGAGGCAAGGATGAGGAGGCGATCGCCAATTTTCTCAGCGGCCTCAAGTTCCTCCGCAAAAACTCCGGCAAGCGCAAGGATTACTTCCACTCCATCAACGGTGTATTTTTCATTCTGACACTGCTGCGGCAGGGAACCGCACAGTCCCTCAAGGATGCGGTGGAGTACGCCGGACTGGGTGAGAAAGTACGGGGCACCTACATGGAAACCTATGCACTCCTCGGCAGACTGGCTCGATTGCAACAGGGTGAGATGTCCCAGAAGGACATCGTGCTATTGACCGCAATGACTGGTGGAGAAAATGCCATTGACACCCTCGTGCAATCACTCTGCATCTACTGGCTGGACAAAAAAGAGGCCAGAGAGACCCTGCCTCCGGCTCTCAAAACCCTGCTGGAGCAAGCAGACACAGCAGGTTACCAGTGGCTGGCAATGGAAACCGCAGAACTGCTGGCGAAGCTACAACCGCGCAATGCGGAAGCCAAACGACTGGCAGACCTGCGGGCAGAAACGGGCTTTCCGCCGCTGACCCAGATTATCCAGCGACAGGAGGCATGGGAACTGGCCCTGAACGCCCTGACCAACCTGCAAAAACCAGCGACCCCAACGACAACAACCCGTGGGGAGGCCAGTCTGCGGCTGGTCTGGCTGCTCACCTATTACGGTGACGGGAGCTTTTACCTGCAACCCCGCGAACAGTCCTTCAGCGCCAAAGGGGAGTGGAGCAAGGGGCGACCCGTTGCATTGAAACGACTGGCGACGAAGGCTGCCACCTTCACCTACCTGACACCGCAGGATTTGCAGATATGTACCCACCTTGAGGCGACCTATCACGGCTGGGGGGAGGCCAGCTATGAATTTGGTGAGGGGGCGATCGCCGCCCTGGTCGGTCACCCTCTGGTGTTCTGGGAAGATTCCCCCACCACCCGCGTTGAGATTGTCAAGGGGGAACCGGAACTGCGGGTGACAAAGGGCAAAGACGACCATCTCATCCTGAAATTTCACCCGGCCATCAAGAACAGCAAAAACCTGCATACCGAAAAAGAAACTCCGACTCGCCTGAAGGTGATTGAGATCACCGCTGAACATCGCCGCATCGCGGAGATCCTGGGGCAGCGCAACAAACTGGAGGTGCCCGTTGCCGCGAAGGAGAAAGTGCTGAACGCCATCAGTGCGGTTTCCAGCATCGTCACCATCCACTCCGACATTGGCGGCGGGGTACAGAGTGCCGAGGAAGTACCGTCCGATGCAAAACCACACGTTCACCTGCTGCCCGCCGGAGAGGGGCTAAAGGTGTCGGTGCTGTCTCGCCCCTTTGCCCAGGGTGGGCCATACTTCCGTCCCGGTACAGGCGGCGCAACGGTGATCGCCGAAATTGACGGAAAACGGCTGCAAACCACCCGCAATCTAAAGGAGGAGAAAAAACTGGCCCATGGGGCGATCGCCGCCCTACCCACGCTCTCCCGCTACACCCCGGAGGACAACGAGTGGCTGATCTCCGACCCACAGGACTGCCTGGAGCTGCTGCTGGAACTGCAAGACCTGGGAGCAGCCGCAGTCATCGAGTGGCCGGAGGGCGAAAAGCTGCGGGTGAGCCACCGGGCCGATTTCAAGAACTTCAAGCTGAATATCCGCAGTCAGAACGACTGGTTTGACACCACCGGAGAACTGCGCCTGGATGACGAGCAGGTGCTCGATATCCAGCGACTGATGGAGCTGCTGGCGGATGCCCCTGGCCGCTTTGTGCCGCTGGGAAACGGCGAGTTTCTGGCCCTGACCCAGGAGTTTCGCAAGCGCCTGGACGAACTGCGGGCGTTCTCCGAGAAGTCCGCCAAAGGGTTGCGCGTCCATCCCCTGGCAGCGCTGACCCTGGAGGATTGGATTGACGAGGTGGGCGACCTCAAGGCCGACAAAAAGTGGAAACAACACATTCAGCGCCTGAAGGAAGTGCAGACCCTGGAACCTGAGCTACCCTCCACGCTCCAGGCAGACCTGCGCGACTATCAATTAGAGGGATTCCAGTGGCTGGCCCGACTGGCGCACTGGGGTGTGGGAGCCTGTCTTGCCGATGATATGGGATTGGGTAAGACTCTGCAGGCGCTGGCGCTGATCCTGACTCGCGCCCCCCAGGGCCCAACACTGGCCATTGCCCCCACCTCCGTTTGTATGAACTGGCTCAGTGAAGCCGAACGGTTTGCCCCCACTTTGCAGGTGATCCAGTTTGGTAGTGGCGATCGCCAGAAAACCCTGGACAACCTGAAGCCCTTTGACCTGCTGGTGTGCAGCTACGGCCTGTTGCAGCAGGAGGAAGTGGCAGAAATGCTGGCCAAAGTCCAGTGGCAAACGGTAGTGCTGGACGAAGCTCAGTCGATCAAGAACTTTGCGACCAAGCGATCGCAGGCCGCCATGAACCTGCAAAGTGGCTTCAAGCTGATCACCACGGGCACCCCGATTGAGAACCACCTGGGCGAGCTGTGGAACCTGTTCCGGTTTATCAATCCGGGGTTGCTGGGTTCTCTGGACAGCTTTAACGAGAAGTTTGCGGTTCCGATTGAACGGTATGGCGATCGCGCCGCCCGCAATCAGTTGAAAAAACTGATCCAGCCCTTCATTTTGCGCCGCACCAAGAGCCAGGTGCTGGATGAGCTGCCGTCCCGCACCGAAATTCTGCTCCAGGTGGAGCTGAGTTCCGAAGAGATGGCCTTCTATGAGGCGCTGCGGAGGGAGGCGATCACCAAACTCTCGGAATCCGACGCCACCGCCGGAACCAAACACCTGCAAGTGCTGGCGGAAATCATGCGCCTCCGTCGCGCCTGCTGCAATGCGCAACTGGTGCGCCCGGAGATGGAGCTACCCAGCGCCAAGTTGCAGCTATTCGGTGAGGTGCTGGGCGAACTGCTGGACAACAACCACAAAGCCTTGGTGTTCAGCCAGTTTGTCGATCACCTGAATCTAATTCGTCAATACCTCGACGCGAAACAGATTCACTATCAATACCTGGATGGCAGCACGCCTGCCGCCGAACGCAAGAAACGGGTGGATGCCTTCCAGTCCGGCAAAGGTGATGTGTTTTTGATCAGCCTCAAGGCCGGAGGCACCGGACTGAACCTGACCGCTGCCGACTATGTGATCCATATGGATCCGTGGTGGAACCCGGCAGTGGAAGACCAGGCGAGCGATCGCGCCCACCGCATCGGCCAGCAGCGCCCCGTCACGATTTACCGTCTCGTGGCGAAACACACCATCGAAGAAAAGATTGTCGATCTGCACCGCTATAAGCGCGATTTGGCCGACAGTCTGCTGGAAGGATCTGAAATGAGCGGTAAGGTTTCCACTGACGAACTGCTGCGACTGATTAACGAGGGCTAATCAAAACCCATCAGAGGCGCGGTGCAATGCACCACGCCTCTTTATCCTGAATTACTGGCGTTCCCAGCGAAATTTCCGATCGGACTCTTTGATCGGAACATCATTGATGCTGGCAAAGCGACGCATCATTAAACCGTTCTCCGCAAATTCCCAATTCTCATTGCCATAGGAGCGATACCAGAAACCCGAATCATCATGCCATTCGTACTCGAATCTGACAGCAATCCGATTCTCCATAAAACACCAGAGTTCTTTCTTCAAGCGGTAGTCCAGTTCTTTTGCCCACTTGCGTTTGAGAAACGCCTTAATCTCAGCCCGTCCACTGACAAATTCTGCACGATTGCGCCACTCCGAATCTTCCGTGTAGGCCAGGGCAACGCGCTCCGGGTCACGGGTATTCCAGGCATCTTCAGCCGCCTGCACCTTCGCTTTGGCAGTTTCTAGCGTAAACGGAGGAAGTGGGGGTTTTGTTTCCATTACAGATCACTCAGTTGGGAATTGCCTGAATCGTCAGGTTGGAGAAAGCAGAAGCAAAGCAACGCAAAAACTGTACCGTTCGTTCGGTCTAACTGTCAACCACTCATCCCCATTGATTGCGAAGCGGCCTGCTGTAGCACCCCGACACACCTTAATTAGGGGCTTGTACCAATTTTGTGTGAAGCTGAATTGCATAGAAAGGGGTCAAGGGGGCGTTGCCCCCTTGTGGGGACTCCGTCCCCACACCCCTTTAATGTGCAGGTTCATATTGAATTGGTATTGGTATTGTGGGGTGGGCATCTTGCCCGCCCAGAGTATCGGGCGAGCAAGATGCCCACCCCACAGTCAATCCATGCTCTGCGATTGCACCATTTTAGCTGCGTCAAACCAGTAGGATATGTTAGCTCTTGCACCAAAACCCAAAACCCCGATTCCGCTGCCGCGAAGCGGGGTTTTGGGCTTTCTTTGGCAAGGTGCAAGATATCAGTCGGCTCAGCTTCAAACGACGTTCAGGTGTTTGAGCATCCGGCTGTCAATTGGTTTATGGATCAGAGCGCTGTGGGGCAGGACGCGCCGCACTTCTTCGACGGTCGTATTCCCGCTGGTCACCTTCTGAATGGCGGCGACTCTGAACGAGTCAAACTGGATTTCGCTTAGATAGCGACGCAGTTGGGTGACCGTTCCCTCGTAGATGATCTGGCGCACCACATCGTCTACATCCAGCAGTTCGATCACCGCCTCTCGCCCCTGATAGCCCGATTCAAAGCACTGAGCGCAGCCCCTGCCCTTGCGCCAGCCCTGGAGATTGGCCTCCTCCGGTTTCAGCCCCAGCAAATTCAGCTCTGCCTGGGTAGGAGTGTAAGGCTCAGCGCAGTGGACGCAGACTTTTCGCACCAGACGCTGGGCCACAATCCCCAGCAGGGCATCACTGATTAGACCTGGGTCGGGACCGATGTCCTTGAGGCGAGGAATCGCCCCGATCGCATCGTTAGTGTGCAGGGTGGTCAGCACCAGGTGCCCCGTGAGGGCAGCCCGAACGGCAGTCTCAGCAGTTTCACTGTCACGGATTTCGCCCACCATAATGATGTCCGGGTCCTGCCGCAGAATTGCCCGCAGCCCAGCAGCAAAGGTCATCCCCGCCAGTTCATGAACCTGGGTCTGGGTGATGCCGGGGAAGACGTATTCAACCGGATCTTCAACGGTGCAGATGTTGACCGATTCGGTGGCGATCGCCTGCAAACTCGTATACAGCGTACTGGTTTTCCCGGAACCCGTTGGCCCCGTCAGAATAATCATGCCCTGCGGTTCCCGCAGCCAGCCTTCATAGATGGCGTGGGTGCGGGAAGAAAACCCCAGGTCGGCAACCGTGGCGAAGGAATTCTCCTGACGCAGCAGACGCAGCACGGCCTTCTCAGCAGGCTCTCCTTTGCCGCCACCAATGCAGGGCAGGGTGCTGACCCGCAGATCCAGTCCCCGTTCCTCATGGCCAGACATATACTTTTCGCCAATCCGACCATCCTGGGGGCGGCGGCTCTCGGCGATATCCATGTCGCACATCACCTTGAGGGAAACAATCACCTTGCGGCTGAGTTCGGGGGGCAGGGTGGTGATATGGCGCAGAATGCCGTCAATCCGAAAGCGGATTTCCAGCCCGTGAATCGAAGGAGCCATATGGATATCGCTGGCGCGGTTCCGCAGGGCGCTGGAAATTAGAGCGCGAATCCGCTCGATCTGGTTGTCGGCCTTCGACAGGTGCAGTTCTGCGATTTCAGCGATATTCTCGTCCTGCTCCAGTTCCCCGGTGAACGGGTTAATCCCGGCGTTGCTGCTGATGCGCTGGGGGTCAAGGGTTTGCAAACGATGCCAGTAGCGATGGCTTTTCTCTGAGATCGGGATAACCTGGACGCTGGTGTTGAGGCGATCGCCCAATTGTTTCACCACCTGAGCCGTCAGCGCAACCGGGCTTCCCAGATAGAAACAGTTCTGCCAGAGCAGCAGAGGCACCACAGGTGGCAATGCATCCCGATCGGGGAACTTACGCCAGAATCGGGCGTTGACCTCCTGATCCAGGAGTTGCAGATTCAGCATTCCCTGAGCATTCACCAGGCTGGCCAACGCCTGCTCACAGGTGATCTGCTGCTGTTTGAGTTGCTGCCATACCGATTGGGTTGCCTGCATAGGAGTGTCCTTCCTCTTCTGAACGATAGCTGAACTGGGCAGGTAAAGGCGACCTCATCTGTCACAGGATATCCTGTTCCCAGCGATCACTGCCCTGAAATGACATAAATTGGTTGAGATTTCACGGACCAATACTTCGGACACTTTTTCAGGGACTTGCCCTCATCCCCCAACCCCTTCTCCCTTGATGGGAGAAGGGGAGCCGGATTGAAGTCCCTCTCCCAGGTAGGGAGAGGAATTTAGGGTGAGGGCAAACCCTGACGGTGGCATGCGGGTTTGAGGCACTTCTACAAAAACTGTCCGGACGATTGATTAACTGAACGGTGAATTCTGCTGTCCCAAAACGTTTCTTTCGCGCAATTCGCTGAAGCGGTCAGGGTAGAGTTCAGCAGATCAAACGCTGCTGTCATTGATACGAAGGAACCCTGCGATCGGATTCACCGGAACGTATTGCTTCCTCAACAAGCTGTTACCCGAATGCTTCGCCCGCATCAGCGATCGCTCTGGTGCCACGTCAGGGGATTGTTCTAGATGTATTGCTGAATCTTCTTCAGTGCCTCCTGATCCCGCACAATTCTCTCGTAATAATTGCGTTGTCAGACGGGTTCACCCTTCGAGCGACGGAGCCAATTGATTTTACGGGTCGAAGTGGATTTGAAGTTTTGCACGATCGCCCCCACCGAATGAGGTTGCGTCCCCCGTAGGGGCAAAGCATTTGCGCGAGAATTCTCCGTATCTGTTCGGCCATCAAACGCCGCAAATGCTTTGCCCTCCCCATCGTCACCATCCCCAATGACCAATACCCCATGCAGATGATTGGGCATCACCACAAATTCGTCAAGTCGAACATCAACGAAATGATCAGGAATTGCATCCCAGCAAGCCTCCACAATAAGGGATCTGCTGTTTAATCAAACCCCAGTTTTCGCTTG
>JBIKWV010000588.1:0-4075 GCA_044356135.1 Elainellaceae cyanobacterium | reverse complement strand
CCCCGCCACTGCTGACTAAGAACAAGATTTACCAGGGACTGCCAATCATCGTAAACGCCGCCCAGAAATAGGGATGCCTGACATCAGACGCGCCCCCATCATCCACCAGCGTTTGAGGTAAAGGCAGTTCATTACCGCGACTGCTGATCAGCCTGTTATCAAGGAACTTCACCTGTCCCCGCAACATTGCAAGCTGTGTCCGGCGCAGGGCCTCCGCTTTAATGGGGGCTTGCCGCAACTGGCGGTAGAACTCCGTCATCAGGGCTAACGTGCCCCGATCGCTCACATACCAAAGACTCGCCAGCGCCGACTGGGCACCCGCCTTGATGGCGAACCCGGCAAACCCCAGTTCCGCATTCGCGTCGCCCACTGCGGTTCGGCAGGCGCTCAGCACCAGCAGTCGCACGGGAGGATTGTTGAAATTGAGCTGACGGATCTGGTCGAGCTGGACTCGCTCATTCCAGAACTGAATAAAAGAATTATTGGCCGCACCGGGACGGAATTCGCCGTGGGTGGCCAGGTGGACGATGCCAAAGGGCGATCGCTGTCGTTGTTCCCGCAAATTCTGAGTGGTAAACGTCTGGTTCAGAAAATACTCGCCGCGCCAGAGGTCTTCTGCAATGGTGCGCAGCTCCGTGGGTACAGCAGGCAGGGGATCGAGCTGCTGGAACTCATCAGCGCCCATTGCCAGAACTTCTGCCTGCCGCACATCCGAATAGCGGGCGTCAGTGAGGCTGAGACTGGGCATCAGACCGATGCTGTATTTCTCGATCAGGAATTCTTTGCCATCGTAGAGGGAGGCTAAGGGGAGCGATCGCAGTCCCGAATCGAGAATAAAGGCGATATTGCCGATCTGGCGCGATCGCAAATCAGCCTCCACCGGCGCGATCAGCCAGCGGTAGAGCTGTTCCGCAGGTTGGCGATAGGAGGTGGTGCGGATTTTGCGAATATCGGTGACCTCGCGCAGCAATCGCTGGGAATACTCGCGCACCATGCCTCTGGTGACGCCCAGCACCCGCTTTCGCACAGGGGTTCCTGATTGGGTCACCATTACCAGCTCCAGTAAATCGCTGTCTTGAGGTGTTGACCGCAGACCACCGGAGCTGGCGGCTTGCGCCACACTGATCGTTGCTGGGGCAAAGGTGACATACATCAGGGCGGGTCGGATATTCGTTGCGTTCTGGACTTCGCTGAGGACGGTGCTGGCACTTTCTACATCGGGGACTTCTACCTCCTCCAGGTCGAGGAAATCCTCAAATTCAGAATTGAGATCGCTCTCGATGTCCTGAAAGGTCTGATCGGTGAACGAAGAAGAAGTGTCCTGGCTAATGGTTGTCTCCTCTTCTCCAAGGTCTTCGGCTTCGTCCTCCTCGTCAAAGAACTCGTCCTCGGAATCCTCCAGATCCTCATCCAAAAAATCATCCAGGACATCCGTGGGAGTGTTTGTTTCCTGGAGTCCATTCAAAATCTGGATATTGCCCCGCACGGTGTCATAGGGAAATTCCTCAGTCGGCAGAATCTGGGTTGCCCCAGTCGTAATCCGGCCTGCGGTGCCGTTAATTCTGGCGTTGCCTACGGTGAAAATTGTATTGGTGTCATTACCACCATGTCGTATTGTGATTGCCCCTCCCGTTCTACCCCCTGCGCTGGAGATACTGGCACTGGCACGATCCCTTGCGATAAATGTCCCCGTCACTCGAAACAGTCCATCAGTCGTAACATTGACCGTACCGCCGTTGCCCGTTGATCCACCCTGAGCATTGATGGACCGCACGATGCCTGAGCCATCGCTGGTCAGCGTGACATCCCCAGCACTACCAGACTGCCCGCTACTGTCCAGGAGTCCCAGCCGGAAACTGCTGCCAGCGCTGACGGAAATCGCTCCACCATTGCCGCCCGTTGAAGTGTTGAGGTTTCCTGCTGTTGCTATGCCACCAGCACTGAGAGAAATCTCCCCTGCACTGCGGATCGTCCCGCTGCTCACATTCCCCAGCGTCAGGTCACGAGCGGCGCTGAAAACAGAAGTGCGGGTGTTAGTAGAGACGTTCCCTGCGGTAATCGAACCGTTGCGAGCGGTCACTTGTAGCGTTGAACCATCAATGTCAAACCGGGGATCCGTTGTTAGGCCAGCAAAACTAACGTTCTGCCCTGCATCGATCAGAAAATTACCGCCCGTGGTCACCAGTGGTCCCGCTGTGATACTACCTGCCCGACTGACCAGAGAAATCTGTGCATTGGTATTGAAACCCCGGATATCGCGGGTCGAGAGGTTTTGCTGGGCGTCCAGTTGCACCGTACTCGCCTGGAGCAGGCCAGAAATGGCGATCGCTCCCTGTCGGCTGGTTACCTGCACCGTCCCAGAAGAGCCAGAGCTGAGGGCATTCTGGAGGGTGCGAATGGTTCTCGTGCGGATGGTCTGGGCGGCATCCAGGGTAATGCTGGCAGCCCCCCCCGCGTCTCCCAGGGTAGACAGTTCCCCGTTGACGGCAATGCCACCCCGCTGACTGGAAATCCGCATGGGTGCAGCCGCCCCCTCAGAATCGTTAATCAAACTGCTGAGCGTCACGCCATTCAGCGCTGAGATGTTGATATTCCCGACGCCTGATCGAATCGCGCCTGTGGTCACTCTACCGCCAGAACTGGCAATACGCAGCGCGCTGGAGGAGGGGGGTGGGGTCTCGAACAGCGGGTTGCGCGTGAGGGTAATGGTTCCCGTTTGAATATTGCCAGTGGCATTCAGGAGAAGCGTCCCCTGCTGGTTCGGCATAGCCAATGCCTGCGTGGTAATGCCCCCGGCTCGGCTCTGGAGGGTGATCTGGGGATTATCGGTACCGCGATTGGTAATGGTCTGTGCAGTCATGCTCAAGGCGGTGAGGTCAATCCTGTTGGTGGACACAATCCCACCCTGGGCGGCGATCGCCCCCTGCCGACTCAACACCGAGATATTCCCGCGTGTTTCTGTGCCGTTCGTCAATAATCCCTGCGTTGTAATATTGCCCTGAGCCATTAAGGAGATGTTGCCGCCAAAACCTTCGACATTGCTGGTGTCTACGTCACCTGTGAGGGTAATATCACCACGAGCGTCGATAACGACATTTCCGCCTGCTGCGCCGGTTTGATTGGTAATCGCTCCAGTGCGAATTGAGCCGACTGGAAGTCCTAAATCGGGCTGATAGCTATTCGTCAGGTAGACCAGCCCGCTGGCAAGGTCCACATTGCCAAGCGTGATACTGGCATCCGTTGGTATTGTCGTTAATGTAAATGCACCGGGACTGATGGCCAGTCCGCCGGGGGCAAAGGTAAATGCTGTCAGGGCTGCCGATGAGACTCCAGCCCGAATATCCAGGGTTGGCGTGGCCGCACCGTTGATAGCCAGCGTTGTACCGTCGGAAAGGGGAACAGTCTCAGTGATGGTACTGCCAACAAGACCTGGTCGGACAATGGAGATGTCGCCTGGAATCGTCACTCGTCCGACTGCCAGAATGTGCAGCGAAGCGCCCGTATAGCCAGCCAGGGAAACATCCCCAAACGATACGATGATCGGGTCATAGGGACTGAAGAGGCCGCCGAGTTGCCCATCCAGCGTTTCAATACGAAAGTCACGTCCGGCGTAATAGTGGGCATCACCGCCGACTGCACTGGACGACCGCATCAACAGATTGCCGCCCGCGAACAGGGCACTGCTGGGATGGTTCAGCGCAAAGATATCAATGCCGCGATTCCCCTGTACCGTCAAACTGCCCCCGGCAGCGGTGACCAGCGGATTCTGACTGCTGTCCCGCAGCCGCACCTGCTCCGCTGCGAAGAGCGACAGGTTGCCCGTAGCGGTGATACGGTTCTCCGCCAGGGTGAGGTCACGGTTCGCCGCAAGACTAATGTTTTGCCCGGTGATGGTGCTGCGATCGCCCCCCGCCACATCTCCCGCCTGTACACTCAACCCTGACCCCGTGAGCTGCACAGAACCGTCGGGATTCACGGTCACCCCCGTCGCACTGGTGACATTGCCCCCGGTTAACAGTTGCGGCAGTGTTGCTACGGTCACGGGTGCAGGACTGGTTCCTTGAAGGGGCTGCAC
>JBIKWV010000587.1:0-4079 GCA_044356135.1 Elainellaceae cyanobacterium | reverse complement strand
CGGGCCACACCCCCCCACGACGGGTCATTTCTTTCGTAGAAATCTCCTGAGTGGTGGGAATGATAGAGTAGACCACCACTACAACAATGCAAAAGTTTTTTGATACCTGAAATGTCTTTTTTGAATCCGCTCCTGATTTCACAGCAAATTCTGGCAGCGCTGGGGACTCGTGTCTTTACTCACCACCAAGACCGCATTCCGCAGCAGGGGTCGATGCTGGTTGTGAGCAACCACCGCAGCATTATGGATGCCCCCGTGCTGATGTCAGCTGTGAATCGGCCCATTCGGTTTGCCTGCCACCACTACATGAGTCAGGTGCCGGTGATGCGCGATCTGGTCACCCGATTTGGAGCCTTACCTCTGGACGGCCCGGAGGAGCGCCACAAAACTTTTTTCCACCAGGCCGCTCACCTGCTGCAAACCCGTCAGGCGGTGGGGATTTTTCCTGAGGGCACAGAGCCAATGGTTCAAAAAACTTCGCCAGCACAGATGGGAGACTTTCATCGCGGCTTCGCTCACCTGGCACTGCGTGCGCCTGTGGCGGATCTGGCCGTGCTACCTGTGGCGATCGCCTCCCACGAAGAGCTAAATACGTCCCTTTTCCCCGTTAAGCTGCTGCACCTGTTTGACCCCTCAGAACCGCTGTTTGACCAGGGGGGCTGGCATCCATTCGTAATGTATCAACGAGTAACGGTACTGGTGGGGCGTCCGGTGTGGATCTCCTCGGCAAAGCAACGCGACTATCAGGGCAGGTTGGGGCGATCGCGGGTGACGGAATTGACCGAACAGTGCCATAGTGAGATCCAGGATTTGCTGCGGCAGGGAGCCTGGAGTTAAAGGATCAAGTAAGTCACCGATGATTCGTTTTTTGCCGCCGCACAACCGCAACGAAAAAGCACCGCTGTTCGTTTATCTACCGGGAATGGATGGAACTGGGGAGCTGCTCCGCCCCCAGATGGTCAGCCTGGAGCAAGCTTTTGATGTGCGTCGCCTATCGATTCCTTCCGACGACCTGACGGACTGGGCTGGGCTGGTCACCCGTACAACGGCCCTGATCAAAGCGGAGCTGGGAGACGAGATTCCCCGCAGACCCATGTACCTCTGTGGCGAATCCTTCGGCGGCTGTCTGGCCCTGAAGGTGGTGCTGCTGGCCCCAGAACTGAGCGATCGCTTGATTCTGGTCAACCCCGCCTCCTCCTTCAATCGCCACCCCTGGATTCAACTGGGTGTCCAACTCACCCGGATGATGCCCCACCCGTTCTACCCCTACTCCTGCGTCGGTTTTCTCCCCCTCCTATCGAACCTGGGACGGATTGAAGCCGAAGATCGCTATGCCCTGCTGCGCGTGATGCAATCCATCAGCCTCGAAAGCGTCCTCTGGCGACTCTCCCTATTGGAAACCTTCCGCGTCAGCCCCAACCAACTCCAGGGAATCCACCAGCCAACGCTGATTGTGGCCTCCGAGAGCGACCGTCTCCTCCCTTCCAAACGGGAAGCCGAATTGCTGATGGAGCACCTCCCCAACACCCACCTGCACCTGCTGCCCGACAGCGGTCACGCCGCCCTGCTGGAGTCGGATGTAAACCTGTACGAAATTCTGGAGCAGCAAGGTTTCTTGCCCAACGCGGGCGATCTGTTGCAGAAGCAGGCGGTTTCTTAAAGAGCGGTTGCTCTGTACAACCATGCAGCCATTCTCGTTACAGGCTTCCAGCCTGTAATGCCAACTGGAGGCTCTGCCTCCTATCTCTAAATAGGAGGCAGAGCCTCCAAAAGCTCGTCTCCAGGCAGAGCCTGGGGACGAGGTACAGACAGTGTACGTCCACCCAACCCCTACAAATCCAAATCATCCATTGAGAAGGTCGGCAAATTGGGTGGCACCACCGATCGCGGGAGCGATACCTTGTGGCTCTCGCGCTGGGTAGCGACATCGATGGCAACCGCCTCCACCTTGACTTCCAGGCAACCGTGGGGAATGGTTAGCTTATTGCGGGCGACCAGCCCACCAAAGCCATCCGGAACGAAGCCCGTGATCCAGCGGGGGCCGTCCAGAACCGTATGGGTTTGTGGTTCAGAGACCCAGAGCTTGACGTAGATCGGTCGTCCTCCACCCGGTAGCTTCACCGTGAGGGTGATGCGTTCCCCGGAGATTAGTTCTCCGGGGGGAATCAGCAGTTCAGGCATGGGAACAATATCGGCATCGTCAGAGGGGACGGGGAGGGGGTCAGCTTGAGCAATCGTGTATAGACCTGTGTCGGCTGGCGTTGGGGAGTCGTCTTCGACCACCATTTCTTGAACTGCAACTGGCGTACTGTCCCCTGATGGCGCTAAGTCGGCTTGTAGCAGGGCAAACAGCTCCCGGTCAGATGCGAACTCATAGAGGCGCTTCCAGAAGCGGTGCTGGAGGTTGAGGGCGCGGAAGGCAAGGTCCTCTGGGGAAAGGGGAGCTTCGGCGATCGCTCCATTCGGGGCAGCCAGGGCAGGGGCAATCTGGTCCCACTCCAGGGGCCTGTCTGCGATCTCTGAGAGGGATGGAATGGGAGTGTGATGGGTGGGAGACAATGCGATCGCCTGCTCCGCTGTTGGATCTTCGATCGGGGTGATTTCTGGAGTGGATACAATCTCCTCCGTCTGCTCAGAGGCTGGTTGGGAGATGCTTTCTACGGCAGCGATCGCTGCTTCCCGCACTTCTTGTGGAATCTCCTCCGAGACGGTTGGCTGGCTCTCCGTTAACGCCAGGGTTACCTCTGAATCGGAGAGTTCCGCCTGTGCCCCCCCTCGATTAAACACAGGCAGCTCGATCTGCTTTGGTTTCACCCGGTGCGGATCCGGGCGATGAATTTGGGGCGGTAGTATCTGCTTGCCCGACTGGTGGAAGTTGAGCACGGGTTTAGGCGTGTTGATGAACTCCAGGAAGGACAGATCAACGCTGGGCAGTGTTTGCTCAGTAAATTCCAGTGGCGGGTGCAGATCAACCACAAAGCTGTTGGCGATCGATTCCAGCAAATCGTTCAAACCTGCGGTGACGGTGAAATCTGCAAAGGCAACAGAGGTTCCCCCGTGCAGCAGCGAGGCTTCTCCCAATAAAAGGCGAGTTCCCGTCAGTTCGGGCGGTTCCAGCACCAGACTGAACGAGCGGGGCAGCATTCCTGCTTCCAGGGTTTGCGCGATGCGGGCCAGCACCTGTGCCGTTTGTGGGTCGCGTAGGGTGATCTGGAGATCCAGGGTGGGAATTTCAAAGTCGGGAGCCGCATCGAGCGCTGTCACCTGTCCCTGAATCTGGAGCACCTGATCGCGCTGGAGGCTGTAGTGGTCGGCGATCGCCAATCGCAGGCAGGACAGATCGATCGGCGCTTCAGTGTTGTTGACTGCACCCGTGCCCCCCGTTTCGGCAAAGGCTGGTTCTGGCTGCACCTCTGGTTCTGGCTCTGGAACCGCTGGAGCCGGAATGATCCGTGCAGGCTCAGAGGGAACGACTGACGGTTCTGCAAAGCGCTCTACCAACGCAACGGCTTCCGCTGACACAGGAGCCATCGAGTCAGCGTACACTTCGATCGGCGAGTTCTCGTCCTCAAGGTCGCCTTCCCAGCGATCATCCCGCTCTGACTCCTGGGCCAGCACCTGGAGCTGCACTACATAGCGCCAGCCGTTGCCCATCATGTCTTCCATCAGGTCGCCCGCGCAGCGCAGTTCCCACACCCCCGGCTGGAGGCGGGTGAAGGGCATGACGACGATTAAGCCTTCAGGATTGGTGCGTGCCGTGCGCTTTTGAATTCGTCGCCGGGGTGGGTCTTCCTCAGTGGCAACGTGGGTGAGGCGAATTTCAACGGGAGTGTTGGTGCGGCTGGAGCGAGCCACTACCCGATAGCGCCCCTCCAGAATCTCAGCCCCCGGCGATTCGATGGGCAGCCAGGAGCGATCGCCGTCTTGCTGGATCAGGAATTCCCAAAACTCCATTGATCACCTCCGCCATATCCCCACTATTCAACCACGGTTTTTCAGGGAATTCCACCGGGAGGATGAAGTCTACGCAGATTCTAAAACCAGTTTTGTGAGTGGCGCGGGCGAAGCCTGCGCCACTC
>JBIKWV010000586.1:0-4080 GCA_044356135.1 Elainellaceae cyanobacterium | reverse complement strand
CAAAAAAAAACAGGGTGCAAAGCATATCTGGAGGATGACAGCCACCATCCAGGAGGAGAACTATGATATTGTGTTAAGTGAAGGAGATAACACTCAAACGGATAACGTATCCAGAGTCATCAACCGCGCCCTGATTCTGATGCAGCGACTCATGGATTCCACCCAGACCGATACCTTTTCAGATGCGGTCGGAGTGGCATTGCAACTTGTTCGTCAGGTGAATTCTACGTCCTACCCTGAACCAGATAATGTTATCCATCGATCTACCCCTCACTCATCCAACACCCCAGAGTATGTTGATCCTGCATTTATGGATGTGATGCGCTAAGGAACTTCCCGGTAGATAATCATCCGATTTTTGAGTTAGAGGGCGGCCTAGCTGCCCTCTAACTCAAAAATCGGATGATTTTATTCTTGGAAGTCCCTCAGTAGACAGACGGGATTAAACGTCATAGGGGCACCAGAATTATGCCTGTCTCCAGGAAGCTTGACATATGATACAATTTCAGGTATGTCATCATTGTCAGTTTGCCCATTCTTGAGCATATTCGGGCGAAAGTCAGTGCTTTCGTGGAGGCGGTGTTATGAGGCGGGATCGGGTATTGTTGGATATAGTAGGGCAAATCCGTGCCTCCATAAGCCTGGAAACAGTTTTTGAGACAGCGGTACAACAAGTGCAGCAAATTCTGGGCTGCGATCGCGTCACCATCTGGCGGTTTGAAACAGGTTCACAAAGCGTCGCAATAGCAGAATCGACTGTCCTGCCTGTCTCGCTGTTGGGGGAACGGGTTGACAAGATTTTTTTGAATAATGATGGGGCAAATGGTGGTTGCCAGGAGCACACATGGGTGATATGGGATATTCACTCGGCTGCCGTTGCCGATGACCATCGCGGTCAATGGGAACAGCTTCAAATTCAAGCTGGGGTCATGATGCCCCTATTATGTGACAATGAGCGATGGGGGATTTTCTGCGCTACTGAGAGCCAGCACCCCCGCGATTGGCAGCCAGAAGAGATTGATTGGCTGCAAACCCTGTCTGTTCACTTAGAGATTGCTTTACAACAAAACAGTCTGCGGCAGCAATTGCAGACCGAATCGGGGCTACGTAAGCAAGCTGAAACAAATTTACATGAGAGTGAAAGTCGTGCTGCGAATTTGCTGGCAGCACTCCCGGTTGGCATTTTTTGCAGTGACTTATCAGGGATGACTACCTATGTGAATGAGTATTGCTGTCGAATGCTGGAGATCTCACCAGACAGCGCTTTAGAACTCAATTGGCAGCAGATTTTGCATCCCGATGACCGACATCTGGTGGGTGCGGCATGGCAGCAATTTGTCATTGACCAGATCCCCTATCAGGTTGAATGCCGAGTTCAACGTTTCGATGGTTCGGTAGCCTGGTTTTATGCACAGGTGGTAGCAGAGCGGAATTCAGAAGGCGATGTCATAGGCTATGTAGGAACGTTGATGGAGATTAGCGATCGCAAGTTGAGTGAGCAACAGATCGCTGCGAGCGATGCCAAAAGTCGAGCAATCCTGTCGGCACTTCCCGATCTCATTGTCCGTGTTGATTCAGACGGTGTTTACCGGGAGCGCGTGACTGACTATCGCAAGATTGATTTCATTTCTTTAGACGCGGAGCGGGTGGGGCGTTCTATACACGAACTTTTACCCCCGGCAACGGCTCAGTACCATATGTACTATCTAAAAAAAGCTTTGCAGACTGGGGAACTGCAGGTGTATGAGCAGCAAATACAAAGGGGAGGTTTTCTGCACGAGGAAGAAGTCAGGATTATAAAAAGCGGCGATGACGAAGCTCTCATTATCGTCCGGGATATCACCAACTTGAAAGTGACAGAACGGGCGTTAAAAGACCAGCGTGACTTCAGCCGTTTATTGGTTGACCTCATTAGCTCCTTCCTAAAAGTAGATACCAGCACAATAGACACGAAAATCGAGCAGGCGTTGCAACAGCTTGGCGAATTTACCAAGGTGGATTTCAGCTACGTTATCACCTTCGATCCGCTTGACCCGGAAGGTAAGAACGGCGATCGCACCATGAATGCAACCCACGTATGGTACAGTCCTGATTTTCCTAGTTCCGCGAGACAGCCTCCAAAGCAGACCATGGATGCGTTTCCCATGGTCACCCACTTGCTGCAGGAGGGTTGTGTTGTCTATGTCCCCTGGGTGGCAGAATTATCTAACGAGTGGGCCATTGACCAAGCACACTGGCAGGAATTCAATCTCGATGCCATTCTGGCAATTCCGATGGTGCAAGATTCTGCCACCATAGGGTTTGTCGGACTTGCTTGCTTGAAACGACGCATGAACTGGCAGGAAGAAGAAATTCAGCTTTTACAAGTCTTCGCCCAAACCATTAGCAATATTCAATGGCGGATTCGTGTTGAGCAAAACCTGCAGCAGAGTGAGTTCAAGAGCCGGGCCATGTTGGCGGCTATCCCAGACCTGATAGTTCGACTGGGTGCCGATGGCATTTATCGGGAGCGAGTGGGAAACTTCCATGATTTCTGCACCTTTCACCCTGATCTAAATCTTGAAGGGCAACCCGTCGAAGCGATCGTTCCTCCAGAAATTGCTGAGCGACAACTCTATTCCCTGCATCGAGTCTTACAAACTGGCGAACTCTATGTCTACGAGCAGCAAGTGCAGTTTGGCGATCGCATCCAGGACGAAGAAGTCCGAGTTGTGAAGAGCGGCGAAGATGAAGTTATATTTATGATACGGGATATTAGCGATCGCAAATGGGCTGAGCAAGAGCATTCGCAGGCAGAGCAGATGCGTTTAGAGCGGAGGAGGCTGGAGCAAATCCTGGATCTTGTTCTGGCGGGATATTGGGACTGGGACATCCCTGGTGGTCAGGAATATCTCAGTGCCGGCTTCAAGCAGATGTTTGGGTACGCGGATGATGAACTACCTAACGTACCAGAATCATGGGAACGCCTGATTTTTCCAGAAGATCTCCCCATTGTGCTCGACTGCTTTGAACGTCACGTCCAAAGTGGAGGGGAGGTTCCTTACTATAATGAAGTTCGCTATCACCACAAAGATGGTTCAACAGTCTGGGTAATCTGTTCTGGACAAGTAGTCGAGTGGGATGCCGCTGGTAACCCACTTCGAATGATTGGATGCCACATCGATATTACTAGACGAAAATGTGTCGAGCAACAGCTTAGAACAAGCGAAGCTACTTTACAGTCCATTCTTGACCATAGTCCCGCTGTTATCTTTGTAAAGGACTTAGCAGGACGATATCTTATAACAAATAAGGCGAACTTAGATCTCCTGGGTTATTCCCTTGAAAACGTAGTGGGTAAAACAGACTATGACCTGTTTTTACCCAATGTTGCGAGTACTTTTCGGGAGCACGACCAAGTTACTCTAGCATCTGGTGACTGTCAGCAATTCGAAGACACTTACAAGATTGGAGATGAAACCCACACCTTTATCACCAGCAAGTTTTTGCTTCGAGACGATAATGATCAGGTTTATGCAATTGGAGGGATTACTCTTGATATTACCACTCGTAAGCAGGCGGAAACTGCCTTGCTTGAGGCTCAACAGTTTATCAAATCCGTGTTAGACACCATTCCACTTTCGGTGTTCTGGAAAGATCGTAACTTAGTCTATATAGGCTGCAATCAAAACTTTCTGCGCTGGGTTGGTGCTGACTTCGAGATCGAGGTGATTGGTAAAAACGATTTCGATCTGGCAAAGAGTCCCGACATCGCTGAGTCTTTCCGTACTATTGACCGTGCAGTTCTCGCCACTGAAACAGATCTATCAAACTTAGAGCAATTGCCCCTAAATAACGGCTTGGTGCAATGGCTGGAAGTTCGTAAACTGCCGCTGCGAAATATTGAAGGGCAGGTAGTTGGAGTGCTGGGTATCTTAGAAGATATTAGCAGACGCAAACGAGCTGAACTGGACCTCATTGCGAAAACTGAAGAGTTGGATCGTTTCTTTTCTCTCTCTATAGATCTACTTTGCATCAGCACTCTCGATGGGCACTTCGTCCGCCTGAATACCCAGTGGGAGCGAACGCTAGACTGTCCAA
>JBIKWV010000585.1:0-4086 GCA_044356135.1 Elainellaceae cyanobacterium | reverse complement strand
AAATGTTGCCGAGGCAATAGTTACCGGAGTAGACCTGTCCTGCGAGAGATGGACTCACGTCAGGGATCCACCTACAATTCGTTGTATCAAAAAGTTCTATCAAAAGGTTTTCTACCCCCTTTTGATTGCTTCAATTGCTTCAATTGCTTCAATTTATCCCTGTGTACAGCACGAGGTATTGCGATGAAACCCATCAGCGTCATTATTGTTGAAGACCATGACCTCACTCGAATTGGTCTGCGTACAATGCTTAATCAGCAAGAAGGGATCGAAGTGATTGGAGAGGCCAGGGAGGGAAATTCTGGGCTAAAGCTTTTGCAGTCACTGCGACCGGATGTGGCAATCGTGGATGTGGGTCTTCCTGGTATCTCTGGCATTGAGCTAACCCAGCGGTTTAAGCAGTTCCAGCACGAGGATGACAGCCTGACGACGAAAATCCTGATCATGACGATGCAGGACTCTGAGGACACAGTGCTGGCAGCTTTTGCTGCGGGAGCAGACTCCTACTGCATGAAGGATACAGGCACTGAGCAACTGATAGACTCACTACACACCACCGCAAAAGGGAATGCCTGGATTGACCCGGCGATCGCCCAATTCATTCTGGAGCAAAGCCGCATTGCTTACACCGATCCCAACGCGGTTGAAACTGCTCCCAAAGTTCAAATTCGTAGTCTCTCCTCGGATGACAGCGGCTATATGTCTACCAGGCTCACAGAGCGTGAGCTGGATGTCTTGCAGTTGATTGTTCAGGGATGCAGCAACGAACAAATTGGGACAAAACTATTTATCACAGTTGGTACAGTCAAAACCCACGTCCGCAATATTCTCAATAAGTTGAGTGTGGACGATCGGACACAGGCAGCGGTGCGGGCATTGCGCTCTGGCCTGGTCAGTTAAAGCTATGCCTGCTTTGCCTGGGCCACCGCTGGCGGTTCCAATACCGTGCTTCTGGCTGCGGAGACCGGAGTTACAGAGTTACTCGTGGCAGCCAGTTTCCTGCCGTTGAAGATTGCCTGAAACTAATTGGTTCATACTATAGCGCTTCGCGCTCCAGCAAACCACAGGTTATCGTGTGAGAGCCTTGCGGAGCACGGCGCTCACACGACAACCTGTACTGAACTAGACTGAGAAATGCTACAGCGCTTTGCAAGCGCGTCTGGTACAGAGTTTTTGTTGAGAGCCGCGCGGAGCGCGGCTCTCAACGAAAACTCCGGTTATACAGCGCGAAGCGCTGTATAACCGGAGTTTTGACTATTTTTTCTACAATGCTGCGAAATGCTCTCTACGAGAGCGTTTCGCAGCATATTTAATTTTAGCGCCAATTTTCCCTGAAACGCTGACGGAGTCGGCGTTTCAGGGAAAATTGGCGCGATTTAGTCAAAACTCCAGGAAGATAGAACCCGGTAAAACCCCAGTTTTTGCTTGGTGCAGATCCGCCACACCAAGCAAAAACTGGGGTTTCATTAAAAGCAGATCCCTTACCAGGGAAGCCGATCGCCATTCCACGAAAAAAACTCCCCACTGTCCCCCTCTCCCAACCCATCGAGAACCGTCAGCAGTTGGCGCACCGTCCGGTCAACTGAAAACAGCTTCTCTGGCGGCACTCCTCGCTGAAATGGCTTTGACAGGCGAGTATCCGTTGTCCCCGGATGCAGCAGAACAACGATTGCTCTCGGACAGCTCCGCTTAAATTCGATCGCCGTTGTTTTCATCAGCATGTTCAGCGCCGCTTTCGAAGCCCGATAGCCATACCAGCCGCCCAGTTGATTGTCCCCAATGCTGCCTACTTTGGCGGAGATAGTGGCCAGCATGGCGCGATCGCCATGCTTCAACAGCGGCTGCACATGCTTGGCCAGCAACACCGCCCCAATACTGTTCACCTGAAAATAGCGCACCAGTTGGTCGGTGTTGAGATGGCGCAGGCTTTTCTCAGGCTGCATCTCCCCATCGTGCAGCACTCCTGCACAGTTGATCACTGTATGCAGCACCTTCGTTTCTGCCTGAATCGCTTGAATGACGCCAGAAATTTGTGACTCGTCGGTGATATCGAGCTGCAGGCAGCGCAGGCGGGGATCATCGATCCCTAGCAGTTCTGCATCTGAATCGCGGTAGGTGGCGTAAAGGCGAGGGGCACGATTTTCCTGCAAAAACTGCCGCACAAATTCCATTCCAATTCCTTGTCCTGCCCCAACAATTAATGCAGCCGTTTCTTGCACAGATTACTCCTTAAAAAAACAACTAAACATTTGAGCCCGGATTTCTCACCAGGAAATGAGAAACGGGTTTCAAGAACTGCGAGAATGCAATTACCACAAAGCTTCTAGCAGCAACGGAAGAGAACCCTGATGAATACAGAGTGTAGCGCAAGAACTTACGCATTTAATAAGCCAGGACGGCGACAGGTGACGGTCAATTTTAGCGGGGGAGCCATCAGCAGCGATGGGGGATTGGTATTGATTGCAGTGATAGACTAACGGATGCGTCTGAGCGAACGAGTTGCGAGTTGTTTTTCAGACCAGAGGCAGGCCCATCGAGTGCGGCATCAGATGCAAGATTTAATTGCCCAACGGTTGTACGGGTTAGTGCAAGGCTACGAAGATGTGAATGACCATGATGTGTTGCGGCACGACCCAATGTTTGGGATGGCGATTGGCAAACTGGAGGGCGAGGCGCAACAACCCGCTGTTTTGTCAGGTTCTCCTCTTTTGCTTATGTCTTGATGCAGAGCCTGCGCCAACACTGCCTGGCTGATACTGAACTGGCAGTGGCACAGTGCGGCACGATTCGCCTCAAACTGCTCAAAGCCGCGGCTCAGATTCGCATCACGGTGCGCCGAGTGGTGATTGCCTTTAGTTCTACCTGGACTGGGCAAGTCAATTTCCATCACGCCTATCAGAGGCTTCAGCAACTCCCTCGACCCGGTTAATCGCTGGCGGGCAGAAGTGGGTAAATTGTTGCATTTTTGGGGTGGCTGACTGCACAACCCTGGCGTTCGCTTGCGCTGTTGCTGTCCTAATTCCTTTGACGACCGGGTTCAGCTTCAATAATCAGTATAATTTTTGCCAATCTCAATTCTCAATCGCCAGATTCATCGCTTTCATCCTTTTCTTATCCCCTTCACTGTCCCTTCTTGCCTATCTCGCCTATCCTGGTGAGAAATTCTGTATAGTTAACCTAAGCGAAGGGGTCGCCCCCTCCGCTCGGCTTCAAAACCGTGCTTGCTTCTTTCGACGCACACGGCTCCTGAGATACCGACTCTTTGTCATAGACACCCGTTCAATTGAGTGGGTCGATGCACTCAACATCCCTGGCTTGCAACCTCCCTGTTGGCGGCTTGCAGGGTTTCCCCTTTATCCCACCGTAGAGACGAATCCCCCGGCTTTAGGCTTATCAACCGCTACTGAGCGCGATCGCTTGTCAGTATCCCGCCCTACGTCAGCATATCCTGTGGCTTTCCCAAAGGCGTTGGCTTCTTAGGGCATCCTTCCCATCTGCTGCATCCGGTTGGCACCTACTCAGTAAGCTGAGAGCAAACAGCGGGTTACTTCGTTCCTGATTACCGTTGATAGAGTCGTTAGGATGATGCTTTCCGCCGGGTTTCGTGGGAATGCATACGGGTCGCAACCGTAAACGCCCGCCCCAATATCCTTTGCCTTTTGGCTCCAGCCTTCAGCCTGATTTGGCTGGGTTGACTTCACGACGGTTCAAATACATCTTTGCTTTCGCTATCCATGAACTCATGCTCGACGGGATGACCGAATGAGGCTTTCAGCGACCGCCTTTTCACCTCGCTTTACGGATTGATGACCAGTCGCTACCGTAGAGGTGATGCTGTTACCCCTTGCATCTGGGGAGAGGGACTTTCACCCTCACGGTAATCAAGTTGTCGAGGTTCAAACCTCGCCACCCGTCCCTGAGTATTGCTACTCATTTCGGATGAACGAATCGCACACGACTCAAATCAGCGGCGGCAAGCAACCTTGGCAACACAACCAATGACTATCAACAGTCCGCTACATTTGAATTGTTAGACATTAGGCACCAGCGGCAAACGACGAATACGAATGCGGCTTGGCTCAACTG
>JBIKWV010000584.1:0-4087 GCA_044356135.1 Elainellaceae cyanobacterium | reverse complement strand
AGAGGGCAAGTCACAGGGCTTTTGGTCGAAACGACTTGCTCAACTCGCCGAGAAACGCAATCGCCAGATGCGCGACGCAGTGAACAAGGCAGCACGGATTGTCGTTGACCATTGCATCAAAAACCGGATTGGACGAATTGTATTTGGCTGGAACCAGCGGCAAAAGGACGGCTCCAACCTGGGCAAGAAGACCAATCAGAAGTTTGTGCAGATCCCAACTGCAAGACTGAAAGAGCGGATTGCTCAGTTAGCGGAGCAGTACGGGATAGAGTTTGTTGAAACTGAGGAGTCATATACCTCTCAAGCATCGTTTGTGGATGGTGACTTTTTGCCGACATTCGGTGAAAAACCTGATAGCTGGAAGTCATCGGGGAAGCGGACGAAGCGAGGCTTGTTCAGGACTGCTCAGAACTGGTACATCAACGCGGATTGTAATGGCGCTGCCAACATCCTGCGTAAAGTAGCGACGATGCTTGGATTGAGTCTGAGCGGAGTTGGTAGGGGGTCTTTGACTGCCCCCACCCGCATTAAGTTGTGGGTGACAGCTCAAGGGAAAAGCAGAGCAACCCGGCTTCAGCCCGTTGCGTAGCATTCTTTGGGAATCCCCTCTCTTTCAAGGAGGGGAGAAGTCAACCATCCAAGAAGTTCTAGAGGCTTATCCAGAGTTAGAGGCTGAAGATCTTCGGCAAGCTTTAAACTACGCCGCTTGGGTGGTATCGGATCGGATCATTGACATTACTTCAGCATGAGGCGTTTACGTTTGATTGCTGATGTTCACATCTCTCCTCTAACCGTTGCAGCACTGAAAAGACAAGGATACGATATTGGGCGCAGCACCGATTTTCTTCCTGCAAACGCCGCCGATATCGAGATTTTAGAATTTGCGAGAGTAGAAAATCGAATTGTTCTCACACAAGACCTGGACTTCTCTATGTTGGTCGCTCTCAGCAATTATGAGCAGCCAAACTTGATCACGCTGCGGCTATCCTCCGCGAAGCCTGATGTGGTCACACAGAAGCTTTTAGAAGTTCTCCCTAATTTGAATCAGGATTTGATAGAAGGTTCAGCCATTACCATTGACGACAATTCCATCCGTGTTCGTAAGTTGCCGATTCGATGATTCATGACAGCCCTTTGCAAGCGCGTGAGATCCAAAGTTTTTGTTAAGAGCCGCACTCCGCGCAGCTCTCAACAAAACTTCGGTTCTATCTCAGCACAAAGCGCTGTGTATGGTGCGAAGTCCTCTATTTATCTGTACCGGAACATCGGCAAGTGTTGAAAGATTGTGAACAGTCACGAATTCAGAGGTCGATCGCGCCATAATCAACGGAAGCGATCGGCGGACCAGAGGGTGCAGTTGTGGTTTACCAGAGTATGTGAGATGATTTTCTTAAGTAAGTACGGCGCACCGATAGAAAAACCGCCCTTTAGAGAGAACCTCTGCAACGCTGGCTTTCATCGCTATCCCTAAAGGCGACCCACCGTCAGAAATCGTGAGACAAGGAAACGTAAATGGCTGACCAACACCGCTTCGAAACGCTTCAAATTCACGCCGGACAGGATCCCGCCCCCGGCACCAACGCCCGCGCCGTTCCTATCTACCAAACCACCTCCTACGTTTTCAACGACGCCGATCACGGGGCACGCCTATTTGCGCTCCAGGAATTCGGCAACATCTACACCCGCATCATGAACCCCACCACGGACGTGTTTGAGAAGCGGGTGGCGGCGCTGGAAGGCGGAGTGGCGGCGCTGGCTACCGCCAGCGGACAGGCAGCGCAGATGCTGGCCATTACCACCCTGGCGGAGGCGGGCGACAATATTGTTTCCACCAGCTACCTCTATGGGGGCACCTACAACCAGTTCAAGGTGGCCTTCCCACGTTTGGGAATCGACGTGAAATTTGTCGATGGCGACAACCCGGAGGACTTCCGAAAAGCCATCGACGATCGCACCAAAGCGCTCTACGTCGAGACAATGGGCAACCCCCAGTTCAACATCCCCGACTTCGCTGCGCTCTCCCATGTCGCCCACGAAAACGGCATTCCCCTGATTGTCGATAATACGTTTGGCTGCGGTGGCTATCTCTGTCGCCCGATTGAGCATGGAGCCGATATTGTCACCGAATCTGCCACCAAGTGGATCGGTGGTCATGGCACCTCCATTGGCGGCATTATCGTCGATTCCGGTAAGTTCGACTGGGGCAGCGGCAAATTCCCCATGTTCACCGAGCCTGCTCCCGGCTACCACGGCCTCAATTTTAATGAAGTGTTTGGCCTGAATGGTCCCTTCGGCAATATTGCCTTTGTTATCCGGGCACGGGTGGAGGGTCTGCGCGATCTCGGTCCCTGCCTCAGCCCATTCAACGCCTTTCTGCTGCTCCAGGGTCTGGAAACCCTGTCCTTGAGAGTCGATCGCCACACCTCCAACGCGCTGGCGCTGGCCCAATGGTTAGAACAGCACCCCAAAGTGGAATGGGTCAACTATCCGGGTCTGCCCGGTCATCCCTATCACGAGCGAGCCAAGAAGTATCTGAATCGCGGCTTTGGCTGTGTGCTGAACTTTGGCATCAGGGGCGGACTGGAGGCCGGACGTGCCTTCATCAACCATGTGAAACTGGCCAGCCATCTCGCCAACGTCGGCGACGCCAAGACACTGGTGATTCACCCGGCTTCCACAACTCACCAGCAGCTCAGCGAAACCGAGCAGCGATCGGCGGGGGTGACTCCCGATCTGATCCGGGTTTCGGTAGGATTGGAACACATCGACGACATCAAAGAAGACTTTGAACAGGCGTTCAACTCCCTGCCATGAACTACCGCCACTTCGTTTCGCCCGCCACCCAGAGCTACGCACTGGAGGAGCCTTTTTGCCTCGAATCGGGGGCAATCCTCTCTGGTGTAGAGGTGGCGTACCGCACCTGGGGTGATCTGAACCTGGCGGGCGACAACGCAGTGTTGATCTGTCATGCCCTAACAGGATGGGCCGACGCCGACGTGTGGTGGGAACCGCTCATTGGTCCCGGTAAGGCGCTCGACCCGGCGACGGATTTCATCGTGTGCAGCAATGTGCTGGGGAGCTGCTACGGCACCACAGGCCCCATCAGCCGCCACCCAGAGACGGGACGCCCCTACCGTGCTGCCTTCCCGGCCATCACCATCCGCGACATGGTGAATCTGCAGGAAGTGTTGATGCGATCGCTCTCGATTCATCGCTGGAAGCTGGTGATTGGCGGTTCTTTGGGCGGAATGCAGGTGCTGGAGTGGGCGCTGCTGCATCCAGAGAAAGTGGAGGCGATCGCCCCTTTTGCCACTTCAGGTCGCCATTCGGCCTGGTGCATTGGTTTGGGGGAAGCACAGCGACAGGCAATTTACGCTGATCCCAACTGGCTGGATGGCTTCTACCGTCCCGAAGACCCTCCGATGCGAGGGCTGGCTGTGGCCCGAATGATGGCAATGAACACCTACCGCTCCTGGCAGAGCTACGAGCAGCGGTTTGGCCGCGAGGTCAAAGCAGACCGTCCAGAGCAGCCGTTCTCCGTGGAGACCTATTTGCAGTATCAGGGGCAAAAACTGGTGGATCGGTTCGACGCCAATACCTATGTCACCCTGACGAAGGCGATGGATGCCCACGATATCGCCCGCAATCGTGGCGACTACCGGGAGGTTCTCCGCAGAATTCAGCAGCCTGCCCTGGTGGTGGCGATCGACTCCGATGTGCTGTATCCCCCGGTAGAGCAGGAAGAGCTGGCAGCATTGATACCTAATGCCCGGTTGGAGTGGCTGCGATCACCCCACGGTCACGATGCCTTTCTGATTAATATGGACGAACTCAACGACATGGTGATGCGCTTCCGAGAGAAACGCAGCGCCCCCGTTGCCCGCGATTTCGTTACGGGGACGGAGCCAGTGGGGATGGGATGGCGATCGCCCTGGCTGTTCTAATCAAAAGGGGTGATGCGATCGCGTCACCCCTTCCTCACTTAGGGACTTGCCATAAAATAAAATCCCAGTTTCAGCGTGGCGCGGCGAAGCCCCGCCACGCGGAAACGGGGTTTTTATTGGGGTTTTTTTTTTTTTGAAGCCCC
>JBIKWV010001094.1:0-4097 GCA_044356135.1 Elainellaceae cyanobacterium | reverse complement strand
TTTTTATCAATACGTTCTCCAGCACGATATTGAATTAACTTTGCATTCCCCTCCGGTGTTCCTTGCGGCCCGCCCGGTACAGGTGTTTCTACTTGTGTACAACCATTATTCCCCGTCCCCCCACAACTATGCATACTTGTATTACTGTTAATCACACTCATTAAATCCGCTATCGTCCAAGAACCCGGATTCTCACCTGATAATCTACTCGTTGATACCGGATCGTTCGCAAAATAATTAAACGTAATATATTTATTTTTATCAGGATCATTAATAATCTTGGCCGCCGCCTCTGTATACGCCTTCACATTCGCCGCTCCTCCAAAACCATGCACCTTCAAATTCGGATTCGTAAACATTACCCCAGATTCATCCGGACGATTTGCGGTAATAATTAACGCGCCTTCTTGCCCTAATGTCCCGCCACTATGCCCAACGGACATAATACCTGACTGACCACGAGAAACCAATAATTCTGCATACGTTTCTTGTGCTTTCGTGAATCCTAAGAAATTTGCCGCATCATAACTTTTTTCCGCTACCGAAGTCACTATCTTTTCATAAGCTACTGCCAACACTTCCGATACCGCATTGTTTGCTGTTTTATCCAACATTAAATAAATGGTTTTTGGTTTTTCATCTTTGCCAGTGTCTTTATTAAAGATCCTCGGCACATTTTGATAAGCCAATTCCGCCGCTCTTTTCTCATCGTTTAGAATCCCATTTATACCCAGCGCCGTATTTTTATCTAAATTAGCAGCAAACTCTTCACGTGTAGCAGGTTTACGAGTCAATAAACTCGGATCATTAATACATTGCTGTTCTGTTGCCGAACATTCCACTTTAATTAATTTTTTCTCCTCTACAATTTTCCGGTAATAAGCTATATCCGTGAGTACCGTCATCGCATTGATCACCGCCCCCTTAATGGTCTGCGCCGCCTCAACCTGCTTACGCATTTCCTCAGGATCATATTTTTGCACACCTTGCTGACTACTTGCCGTATTCGTATTCAAGGCCGCAATCGTCTCTGTGGCTGTCTTTCCTGTTAACACTTGTTGCTGTGCATTATCTGTAATCGAAACCGTTGCCCAACTCACCGCACTACGTGATGTCCCATTGGATGCAGACGCATCCGAGGCATTATTTAACAAAGTCCCCAATCCCGCTTTCGCTAAACCATATTTACCCTGAACTACTACCCCTGATGCTTCTAATTTTCCCCGAACTCTAAAACCTAGACGTGGCTTAGCTTTCCAAACAATTGATTTCCCAGAAGCTGTTTTTAATGCCGTAAATTTTCCTGACGCGGTTTTTTTGTTCATATGTGACGCGGCTAGAACCCCTTCAACCTTAAATCGGGAAGAAACGCAAAGAAGAGGTGTTTTGAAATGATTTTGCATCGGGCAATTATACCGATCTGTCCTAGAAATTCATTTTTTTGTTAGTCGCGCTTTTCTGATTTCCTCCGTCGCCCATTCCGTCAAGGCCGCGTAGCGCCCGTAGGGCTTGGCCTTGACGGCGGCTAAACGAAATACGCTTAAACATGCGTTGCAAGGCGGGTGTATCCCTTGCAACGCATGTAGACGCAGCGTGTTGTTGTTTTTCCCTTGCGCTTGCGCACAAACTAACTGGCAAAGCGCGGCCGCAAGCGAGGGACGAGCGAGCACCTATTCCACTCCCGCACGCAGTGCCTGACTAATCCCTGCGCAGCACAACTTTAGCTTGGCAGACGTTGCGGGGCGCAAGACATAACACCCCGTTCTGCGAACCCGAAGGGCGCGTAGCGGTTGTGCCACCAAGTGAAGCAGAGCGTAACGACTGGCGCAACTTTGCAGAATGCGGTGTTATGTTAAATGGCAGCTTCATCGCCATTTACCCCGTAATGGCTGTGCCTTTGACTTTGCCTTGCCCTTCTCAAACTAACGGCGAAGCGCGGGTGCAAGCGAGGTACGAGCGAGCTTTGTTATTCTAATTAATCTTCTGCTCATACATCACTCATCATCTTCTTTAGCTTCTTCATCCAACACCGCTAAAAGAAACTCCGCCGTATTATCTCCCCCAACCCCACAACTCCCCACCCGCTCCAACCGCGCAGGGTGCGTTAAAGTATGCACTTCTTTTAATTTTAAAATCGCTACTTGCGTATACAATTGCGTCGTCGTTAATTCCTCATGCCCCAACATAATTTGGATATACCGAATATCCGCCCCGTTTTCTAACATCAAAGTCGCCATCGTATGCCTGAATAAATGACAACTCCCAATCTTATTAATCTGCGCACGATCAACATACGCACGCACTAATCTACTCAAACGATCTGTTCCAATTTTCTCACCACGACGCCCAATAAATAAACACCCCTCATCATCCGCTAACGCATACGCGGGCCTGACTTCATCACGATATTTTGCAATCCACGCTAACGCACGATCTCCTATTGGTAATAAACGATCTCGTTTCCCTTTACCTTGACGCACCATTAACGTGCCTCGATCATAATCAATATCGTGCAAATGTAAATTACATAATTCCATACGACGAATCCCCGTGCTGTACAACGTTTCTAATATCGCACGATCACGTACTCCCAATGCTTCATTCATATCCACACCGTTTAAGATTCGATCCGCCTCTTCTGCACTTAAAATATGTTTCGGCAATCGCCGCTCCATTCTCGGCATGTCTAAATCTGCTGCCGGGTTACTTAAAATGCGATGGCTACGCGTTAACCATCTAAACCACATCCGAATCGGAACAATCCGCAAACACTGGCTACGCCCTGATAAAGCCTGACCATCCCTCTTACGATACAAGGATAAATAATGTTGGTAACGCTCTAAAATAGGCCGTGTAATTTCTTGGGGTCGTTGTAAACCACGTTCATCACACCACGTAATAAATTCATGCAATAACACTCTTCGATTATGAATTGTCAGTTCGCTATAATTGCACGTTCGCATCCATTCTAAAAATCCTAACATCTGATAATACAAACTTCCAGGATCATTCTTCGGACCAATGACCGTCAATATTTTTTGTAATTTTTTCTCCTCCATCTCTCGTCCTACGCCACAATATTACTAACAGCGGCTAAAGAAATAGTTTTATTTTTTTCTGCTAGATGTGCATTTTTATGAAATTCGCACGTATTCTCCTCCAGCCCTTTATTTGATTGACTTTCCTCACCCTGACTTGGCCCTAACTTGGGGCTAACTTGGCCCTGACTTGGCCCTAACTTGCACTCTTCTTGCCCTAACTTGCCCACTTTATTCGTGAGTGTTTCCGGGTCAATCAATCCACACAAACGGCTCACCTTATCTGCCATGCCATCGTAAAGTAATTCGTATTGCAAATGATGGCCACGGCTCCCGCCATGAATCAACATATATTCCATCTCCGTTAATCGCATACAGTGAATTTTTAATTGGCCATCACTCCAACTTGTCGCTTCACGTATATCACGACGGGTAAAACGAACTTCTCGAATAAATATTCCTTGCTGTTTTGCCGTGCTTTCTACCATCTCAAAAATCAAATGTAATAACCGCCTCGTCTGCGGCGGTAACTCATCCAAAGTACGGCCCAATACTTCATGTGCAATTTGATTGGCTAAAACAATATCTTCTTGTACCACTTCAATATATTCTAATCTTTCCCCTCGATGCTCTACCGAATGCATGGGCCTTTGATACTGATGCAATAACGCAATCGCACGAATTAACGTTAAGTATTTCATGTGATCACGCCGCATTCTCGTCTTATCATCTAAAAATGTTAAACGATTCGCGTACGGATTCACCACATGCACCGATTTAATTAATCGTTGCGCATTCTGATGCAAACTCATAATGCGATGTCTATCGTTGTCCATTAACAATCCTTCCAAGGTTTGCTTGGCACGTTGTCGCGTATGGATCGCTTGTGTTTGTTCTCTACTCTCATTCACCGTTAAGACTAAGCAACGATTTAATAATTCTTCATCAATATCAATGGCAGTTGTCGTCAACATCAACATTACCGGGCCTTTTACGCAATATTGCTTCGTAATTAAATTCCCCGTCGCTTCATCTTTCCCCGTAGACGCAATCGTTAAT
>JBIKWV010000581.1:0-4102 GCA_044356135.1 Elainellaceae cyanobacterium | reverse complement strand
CGAAGCGGAGGCAATTGATCTGGAGTTCCTCCAGACCGACCTGCCCAAACTTTTGAGTTCCATGAAAGTCGGGGCCGATCGCATCCAGAAGATTGTCGCCTCCCTGCGCACCTTCTCCCGCATGGATGAGGCCGAGATGAAAGCCGTTGATATTCACGAGGGCATTGAGAGCACGCTGATGATCCTGCAAAATCGACTGAAGAGCCGCAGCGGTGCCTCTGGAGTTGCCACAGGTGCCAATCGCTCCCCTATCGAAGTCGTCAAACACTATAGCGAATTGCCCCTGGTAGAATGCTATGCGGGTCAGCTCAATCAGGTATTTATGAACATCCTGAGCAATGCGATCGATGCTCTGGAGGAGGTCGAGTTGGCCCCCGGAACACAGCCCACGATTCAAATCCACACCCGGCTATTAGAGGGCGGCTCCGAAGGTTCCGGGTCTGCCAGACGCATTCAGATCCGCCTGATCGATAACGGTCCCGGCATTCCTGCCGCCGTTCAGCAGCGCCTGTTTGACCCCTTCTTCACCACCAAACCCGTGGGCAAAGGCACCGGACTGGGCATGTCCATCAGCTATCAAATCATCACCGACCGACATGGAGGCACGCTCCAGTGCATCTCCGCTCCTGGTGAAGGCGCAGAGTTTGTCATCGAAATTCCGACTCAGCAGAGTTAAAGCGTTTCATACCGACTCCGTCGGTTACTTTGGTTAGGACAAGGGGAGTGGGGCGGTGCCCCACGCAGGGGTGGAACCCCTGCACCCCGTCCTATACTCCTATCCTTCCTCGATCGCCGCCAATACCGCCTTTGGCAGCAGCTTATCCTTAAACCAGATCACCGTCGCAGGCGTGTCCCCCAGCTTCACCCCCGCCTTCTCCAGGTTGAGCCGCTCTGAAACAGCCAGCACCAGGTTTTCACACCCAGACTGCCGCACCTGGGAAAATTTCTTTTTCAGGTAGTCGGGTCGCCAGTAGCCCACAATTTCCAGCAGGTGCGATCGCCCATCCGGATGCACCAGCCGGAAGTCAGGGATCATGACGCTGCCAGGAATCGGAATCAGATCTACCTCGCGCTCCAGCCGCCACTCGGTATTAAGCAATGCCCAGCGCTCGGCAAAGGCTGCTTCCAAAAGGCTGTCGTAGGGTTTGCCGGGGGGGTAATGGCTGACCAGTCCACAGTCAGAATTGAGGGAGAATCGACGGGTGCGGATCTCGCCAGAATAGCTATCCTTCAGTTGCAGTTCTGCCTTGAGACTCCATTTGGTGACGTGCAGCAGGGCAGGCAGCAATTTGGCGATGCCGAGGCCATAGCGCGTGCTGGCAGTAAACAGGCTGGTGGGGCCATCGATAGTAATCGTGAAGCCGTGGTCGGCGTCGCCCTCGATATAGGCCATCAGTTGAAACAGCTTCAGGTAGCGGAACAGTAGTTTGTATTCACCGGGATCGTTGCGGTGCGCGTTCAACGTAATCTGGCTGGCTCTGTAGAATACCCCCTGCACCTGGGACAGGTTATAACGGTGCAGCAGTGCCTCCGGGGTGGGGGCTTCAAATCGGGTGAGAATGCGGTTCTCCTCCAGATCAGCGTAGAGTCCAGCGAGGATCTGGTTGGGCAGGACTTCCCGCTCCAGTTCCTGACAAAGCTGGTCGGCAAGGCGAGTCAGCGTAGTCGTAGTAGAGACCAGACTGGGAACCACCTCCGCAGACAGGGCAAACACTCGCTGCCGTAGTGCCTGCGGTTCCAGAGGGCTGACGATTTCAAACGTGCTGAATGCTTCTGCCTTTAAGAGATGGGCCAGACCCCGCTTCACCTTGAAATCCGTTTCTTCCCCCTCCAGCTCCCGAAGTTGAGTCTCCAGTGCCCCTCTGGTCTGGCCAACGTGCTGCTGAAAGAGGGCAATTAAATCAGTGGCGATCGCCAGATTACGCTCATCGATCGGCAATCGCTTCGGCTCCAGTTCCTCACCGTGCTGGCGATTGATCAGTAGTTCAGAGGGCAGCATTATTTTGATTTAACTCGCAGTGTTCAACGATAACAGGCAAATCATTGGCCAAATGGCACACGGTTGAGCCAGAATTTGGGAGTGCTAAAATCGGACTGATACAGACTGCTTTCTTTCGCTCTCCCCGCTTCCATTATTCACCCCTGTTCACCTCACCGCCGCGCCGCCTGTGCAAACCCACAAGTCCAGCAAAATCGACCTGAATGACGAATACCCCTGTCCCTGTCGGCGGCGAGGGCAACTGGTGCCGATTGCCCTTACAGAGGCGTTTGGCTGTAGCCGTTGTCAGCAAATTTTCGTCGTGCAAGACAATGGGCATGCGATCGAGCAACTGTCTACCAACTATCCCTATAAACGAGCGTGGCGCTGGACTGGCAACCAGTGGCTGGTGATTAATCCCAACCTGGGCAAAGGATTTGTGCCGCTGACTCTGGTCGTGGTGTTTGCCCTGGTGTTCCTGCTGCTGCTCACGACGCTCCAGTCCCCCCTCAGTGCCAGTGTGACCTTCCGAGTGATTGCTGCCATGACCCTGTCAATGATGCTGGTATTTATGCTGTGGCTCGCTTGCAGGCGTTAAGCAAGGGTACGAGTTTGAATTCCTCTTCTGAGTTAAGCGAAATTATCCATCAGGTTCACCACGCCTCTGGTGAACTGGCGGCGATTAGCGGCAGCGATCGCAGCCGTGCCCTGCAGGTCATGGCCGAAGCACTGGAGGATCAGCAGGATACGATTCTGGAGGCAAACACCCTGGATCTGGAGGCCAGCCGCGAGATGGCGGTGCCCGACCTGATTTTGGAGTGGCTCAAATTGACTCCGGAGCGGCTCCAGGCCGTCGTCAAAATTCTCCAGCGGCTGTCAGAGCTGTCAGACCCAACTCAACAGATTTTGAATACCCCCTATCAGGTTGAGCAGGGGCAAACCTACTGTCAATTGATGCCGTTGGGAGTGATCGCCCTGGTCTACGAAGCACTGCCAGAACTGGGGGCGATTGCTGCCGGACTCTGCCTCCGAACAGGAAACAGCCTGATCCTGCGGGGCAGCAGCGAAGCCAGCAATTCCAATCGAGCGATTGCGGAAACGCTACAGTTGGCGATCGCCGATGCCGGACTCCCGGAGGGCTGCGTTGGTTTGGTTCCCCCGGAACAGGGTGATTCTATCCGAGAACTGATCACTCAAGATCCCTATGTCAACCTGGTCATTCCCTATGGGCGTGCCAATCTGGTACAGCAGGTGATCCGACAGGCTACGGTTCCTGTACTCAAGACCGCTCTGGGGAACTGCTGCCTCTACTGGTCCCTCTCTGGCAACTTAGATCTCGTTCGCTGGATGATCCTCGACAGCCACCAGAGCGACCCTGACCCGGTGAATGCAATTGAAAAGGTACTGGTGCATCGCAATATCGATCCAGGCGTTTTTCACACGCTCCTCCACAACCTGCGTGAGAAGGGCTTTTCTCTGCGGGGGGACGTCGATCTGGTCACCGACTTTCCAGAACTGGTGATGGCGGAGGAGGGGGACTGGAGCCGCGCTTATCTGGATGGCACCATTGCCTTCAAGGTGGTAGACAGTCTGGAGATGGCGATCGCCTGGATTAATCGCTACAGCAGCGGTCACGCCGATAGTATTGCAACGGAGTCCTATCAGGAGAGCCGTCAGTTTGCCTCCACTGTTAACAGCGCCAATATCTATATCAACGCTTCTCCCCGGTTCTACCGCAATCCCAAACGCGGCAGTCCGATCGCCCTCGGCATGTCCAACCAGAAAGGTCACCGTCGCGGAATTATCACGTTAGAGTCCCTGACAACGCTGAAGCACGTCGTTCAGGGAAATGGTTAGGATCGTGAACAAAATAACCTGTAATTGTTTTTGAGAGAGGTGCCGCTAATCCGCGCCCCCCCTCAAAAACAATTCGGTTTTATTTAATTCGCGATCCTTAGGCGGTTTCTGCAAAAGAAGTTACCCTCATAACGCAGGTACTGGACTTTTGACTATTTTCCCTATAAGGCCGTGAAACGCTCTCTCCGAGAGCGTTTCACGGCGAATTTAATCGTAGCGGCGCTTTTTTTTTTTAAGCGGGCGGGGGCAGCCGTTGAGAAAAAAAAG
>JBIKWV010000582.1:0-4102 GCA_044356135.1 Elainellaceae cyanobacterium | reverse complement strand
CGTTATAAGGGAAATAGTCAAAACTCCAGTAATTTTGTAAGGACACTTAAACAGCCTGTGCCTGAATCATTCACGCTGTTGTTCTAATCGTGATACCTGAAATGGGTTGAAATCTGTATTGATATCATAAAAATCCTCATGCTCCTGTTGCTTCAACCATCCCGTTAGCCAGTACGTGGTCGGGGTGAACAGCACTTCGACACCACACTTGAAGATGTAATTCGATACCAGAATTTGGGTCAGCAACTCATTTGGCAGGGTTCCCCAGAAGGCGATCGCCACGAATAGCCCTGTGTCCACCAGTTGGCCAATCAGAGTGGAACCGATGGTGCGTGTCCACAACCATCGACCATTTGTCATCACTTTCATTTTTGCCAGCGTGAAGGAGTTTGAGAATTCTCCAGCGAAGTAGGCGATCAAACTGGCAATGACGATCCGGGGCGTTTGTCCCAGGATCGCTTCGTAAGCCTGCTGATTGCTCCAATCGGCTGCAGGGGGTAGGGCACCGACGACCGCAAAGGTGATGGACATGACGGCGGCGGCGATGAAGCCGATCCAGATTACCTTGCGCGATCGCGCATAGCCGTATACCTCCGTCAAAACATCCCCAAAAATATAGCTGAGGGGAAACAGGATGGTACCACCATCGAAGGTGAACGGCCCCAGGGAGAGGATCTTGGTCGAGGCGATGTTGGAGATCAGCAGAACTGCAACGAAGAACCCCGTAATCGTATCGATGTGTTTGAATGCTTTTGCCATTGATTCACTCTGAGATCTATCGCTACCGCCGTTTTGGTTAGGACAAGGGGTGTAGGAGCAGTGCCCCTACACCCCTTCTGGTGACAACCGTGACTTTTCGCTAACCGCTGAGCAGCGCTTCTACAAACTCATAGCTGGAGAACGGACGCAGATCTTCAATCCCTTCACCAGCACCGATAAACCGAATCGGTAATCCCAACTGCTGTACTACTGCCAGAGCAATCCCTCCTTTGGCGGTACCATCCAGTTTTGTCAGAATCACGCCACTCAGTTGTGCCACCTCTGAAAACACTTCCGCCTGTTTCAGGCCGTTTTGTCCCAGTGTGGAATCCAGCACCAGGAGCGATTCAATCTTTGCGTTCGGCGCTTTCTTGTCGATAATTCGCCGCATTTTCCCCAGTTCATCCATCAAATTTTTCTTGTTCTGCAAGCGGCCCGCCGTGTCGATCAGCAGCAGCTCAGTTCCCCGCGCTTGAGCAGCGGTAATCGCGTCAAACACGACAGCGGCGGGGTCGGTGTTCTTGCCGGGGTTGGCAATCACATCCACACTGCTGCGATCGCCCCACACCTTCACCTGCTGCACTGCTGCCGCCCGGAAGGTGTCCGCTGCACCAATCAAACAGCGATAGCCCGACTTGCTGGCCACATGGGCAATTTTGCCAATGGTTGTGGTCTTGCCTGCGCCATTCACCCCGGTGATCA
Source organism: Elainellaceae cyanobacterium (assembly GCA_044356135.1). Taxonomy (GTDB): domain Bacteria; phylum Cyanobacteriota; class Cyanobacteriia; order Elainellales; family Elainellaceae; genus CAZVXA01. Next base: position 2,641 of record JBIKWV010000582.1, on the reverse strand, counting down.
GCCAGATATTCAGCGTGTCTTTGTCGGGGGCGAAGGTGGGCGCGTACTTCTCGTAGGGGCGATCGAGCATTCCCCGCAGAATTTCTTTGAGGTAGGCGATTGCCTGCTCTGGGGGCAGGGCTTCCTGCCGCACCTTCGTTTGCAGCGCTTCAATAATGTAATCTGTTGCCTCTACGCCCACATCCGCCTGGAGCAGCAGCGACTCGATCTCCATCACTGCGTCCTGGTTCAGCGGCCCCTGACCAACGATCGCCCGGAGCTGGTTGACCAACCCCCGCCGCGTTTTGTCTAGTCCCTGCCGCAGACGCTTCAGCCAGGTAATCTCCTCGACATCTATCTGATCTGCGCGCCGCCCCTGCGCTGCCAGTACCCTGGCGGACCACAGGAATCCTTCGTCCAGCATCGAATCGGTCTCTTCGGTGGTCATTTCCTCGGTGACAACCGCTGTCTGCTCTGTCTCCGCCTGACCTGCGGACGCTTCCGGCGCAGCTTCGGCAAAGGCCGCTGCTGCCTCGCGCAATCGTTCCAGGCGCTCCTGCCGCTCTGCTTCAGCTTTCGCCCAGAACGGTAGAGGAACTGGGGTTGGTTCTGGCGCAGGAGCTTCGACTGTGTTGGTCGCAGGGGCGATTGCTTCCTCAGGGAACTGCGAACCGGAGGCTGCTTCCGTAGACTGCAAAACATCTGAGACTTCTGGAGTGGCAGATCCTTCTACGGGAGTGGCAGATCCTTCTACGACTGAAGCTTCAGCGATGGGTGAGGAAGGCGCTTCCTCCAGGGGCGTGACGACCTCTGGGGGGACTTCTGCCGCCACAGACTCCGCAACGAGTTCCAGATTGGGCTCCGCAGTAGATTCTTCAGTTGGTGCCGCAGCAGGTTCGGTGGTTGATGCCGCAGCCGACTCTTCAGCAGCAGGTTCGGTGGTTGATGCCGCAGCCGACTCTTCAGCAAAGGGTTGTTCTGCAACCTGAGCCGCCTGCTTCTGCTGGATATTCTTGTAAGCGGCTTTGGCCCAGGCCAGATAATCCTGGTCGATCGCTGGAGTCGCAGGTTCACTGGTGGACGGGGTCTCCGTCGCCTGCTCAACCGCTGGCTGAGGCGGAGACTCCGGTTCTGCCTGCGGGCTGGGGGATTGCTGTTGCGATCGCTTGAACCAATTGAACGTCATAGCACCGACTTGATCTGGTTTCTTTAAGGGTACGACGGAAAAGCTTCAGACTGTGGGGTCTGGTCAAAAGTCTGGGGAATTGCCGTTACAGTTGTGTGCAGCTTCCTGTGTCGAACGGTCAGCCCACGGACTCCCGATGGCTGAGGGCATCACTGACGCGCCGCAGCACGCCGTTAATAAACTTGTGGCCTTCTTCTTCGCTGTAGCGCTTGGCGATCTCGACGGCTTCGTTGATCGCAACTTTGTTCGGAGTGCCCAGGTAGAGCATTTCCGTTACCGCTACCCGGAGAATGTCCTGATCAATTCGGGCGAGACGGCTCAGTTGCCATTCCACCATATTGTTGGACAGCACTTCATCTACCTCACGGCGATGGCGCTGCACGGTGGTCAACAGCTCCAGCGTATAGTGGCGTACTTCCTGCTGGTTGGCAAGCTGAATAAATTCGGGCATTTCCAGCGCGGTGCCCAGTCGATTGATTGCTGCCTGGGTCAACGACATGGCTTCGTTCAACATGGCGCGAGCGCTCTGCAAATCGGTGGTCTGGGTTTCGCTGGCCAGGATGCGATCGCTTCCCCGCTCAAGCTCTGCTGCTGCCGTCTCCAGGGCATCCTGGGTCTCGGTGGTAAGGGTTCTGACTGCCGCCAGCACGACATCCTGGAGCTGCTGCGCGTTGAGCTTTTCGGGACTGGAGGGGAGCTGGCTCAGGCTCAGCAGAGCGAGTTCACGGGCGATGCGACGAGCTTGCATGATAGTTTGACAAGGTTCAAAACTTTTCTATCGTAACAAGTGCGTTGCATTGATGGAACGCTAAGCCAGTTCATCTTCAACAAGCGAATAGGTCGGACGCTTCATCTCAGGCAGCGGTTTCTCAACCCGGCTCTCATACACCTGGGCGGGTAAGGCGTTGGTCAGGCTGGGGCCGACGATGCCACCAGAGATGACCACTTTAAACGCATCTTCTACAGACATCGAGAGGTTGATCACGTCGTCCTCAGAGACGATGGCGTACCACCCTGTAGTGGGGTTTGGCGTGGTTGGAATAAACAGGTTCAGCATCTCACCGGGGAACTGGGGGGGCATGCCCGGTGTAAAGGAACCTGTTACAAACGCCAGTGCCCAGACCCCCTTACGGGGATATTCCACCAGCACCACCCGGCGAAATTTTCCACCCGAATCGCGCAGCAGGGTTTCTAATAGCTGCTTCAGAGTTTTGTAGATGGCACCCGCCAGCGGAATCGCCTGCAGCATTTTTTCGCCTACGTCCAGCAGCCAGCGTCCCGCAATGTTACGCGCCATCAGACCAATTAACAGAATGCAGGCAAGCGGGACTGTAAAACCGACAGCCAGATTCAGTAGATTGCCCAGCAGCGGATTCAGATCGCCGAAGGGATTAATCTGCTTGGGGATCTGCGTCAGGAAGTTAATCACCCAACTGGCGATCGTCAGGGTCAGCCAGATTGTTGTTGCCAGGGGAA
>JBIKWV010000580.1:0-4103 GCA_044356135.1 Elainellaceae cyanobacterium | reverse complement strand
ATGCCGCAGAACCCTCTTTTAGAGAGCTTTTCGCGGTATTGCAGGGGGAAAGTCAAGACTCCAGCTCCTGATCCAGGCGCGAAGCGCTATGAGGTGTTATAAATACACAACTTTACCCCCCTCGGTTCGATCTCGGGCCGACAGATGAGATCACCGACCGTCCTTGCTCAGGGTCTCCCCCCTTCCCCTGGTAAGGGGAAGGCCAGGAGGTTCCGTGAACCGTGCCGAACGATGGGGTTAATTCAATCCATGAGGTTATTTCTTTACAAGCCCTACGGATTTAGTCTGGTTCAGATTCGAGGGGATCGGCTATGTTAGGTGGGATGTTGTAGCAGATGCAGCGTCCGATTTCTAGCACGACCTTTCACGGATGCCGCTGTGAATCACTTGTGAATCACTTGTGAATCACTGTGTAAAACCCTGAGTTTTTCAATTCTTTGAGTGTTAGCGGGTAAATCCTGTACACCCACCATCAACCTTGAGCGTGGTTGTCCTGCTCACACCCGCTTTCAAATTACTCTCTATTGCACCCACCTTCATGGTCAGTTCTCGCAGTCGCAAAAGCCCTTCAGGTCGGTCAAAAACCCCGAAGGGGATACCCCTCGAGTCTCACGCTTTAATGAACACCAATACGATTCAGATTCAGCCCCGCAGCAGTGATCCCCATGTCAAAGATGTGGTGCGATCGCAAACCGGGGTCTACCTCACCGTCCACGGCCACTTCTACCAGCCGCCCCGCGAGAACCCCTACCTGAACGCGATTGAGCGCCAACCCAGCGCTGCTCCCTTTCACAACTGGAATGAGCGCATCCACCACGAGTGCTACCGCCCCAATGCCTTCGCCCGCATCCTCAACGACCGGGGCGAACTGGTGGGGATCGTCAATAACTTTGAGTACCTCAGCTTCAACATCGGCCCAACGCTCATGAGCTGGATGGAGCAATACGATCCTGAAGTCTACCGACGGATTCTGGAGGCTGACCGCAAAAGCTGTGAACGGCTAGAAGGGCATGGGAATGCGATCGCCCAGGTCTACAACCACATCATCCTGCCCCTGGCCAACCATCGCGATAAGATTACCCAAATTCGCTGGGGCAAGGCTGACTTCCAGCAGCGATTTGGCCGCGATCCCGAAGGCATGTGGCTGGCTGAAACTGCCGTTGACTATCCCACCCTGGAAGCACTGGTCGCCGAGGGCATCCGCTTCATTATTCTCGCCCCGTCCCAGGCCCAGCGCTGTCGCCCTATCCCAACCCCTGAAAATCCCAATCCTCACTGGTTAGAAGTCGGCGGGAGTCAGATTGATCCCGTGCGACCCTACCGATGCTATTTGAAGGGCAATGGGTCATCGGTCATCGATCATGGGCGATCCTCTCTTCTCAATCCTCAATTACCCATTACCGATTCCCAATTACCCATTACCACCCCCTACATCGACATTTTCTTCTACGACGGCCCAATTTCCCGCGATATGGGGTTTAGCGATGCACTGAATAGCTCTCAGTTGCTAGCGGCCCGGTTGGGGCAGGCGGTGCGTGGGGATCATCGGCAGTCGCAGATTATTTCCGTTGCGACGGATGGAGAGACGTTTGGGCATCACAAAGGGGGAACTGAGAAGGCGCTGGCCTATGCGTTTACCCACGAGTTCCCACAACGGGGCTGGACGGTGACGAACTTTGCCCACTATCTCAGCTTTAATCCGCCCGCCTGGGAGGTGGAACTGAAACCGGTGACAGCCTGGAGTTGTGCCCATGGGGTTGACCGCTGGCAGGCTGACTGTGGCTGTGGTGGGGGGGGAGGCTGGCACCTGAAGTGGCGGCAACCACTGCGGGAAAGTCTTGACTGGCTGCGGGATCAGCTCGTCAAGATTTATGAGGAGCACGCCAGCCAGTTTTTTGTGAACCCGTGGGAAGCGCGGGATGCCTACATTGAGGTAGTGGGCGATCGCAGCCTTTCCACTCTAAACCGCTTCTTGGCAGCCCACCAGAAATCCAGGCTATCTAACAGTGAACGAGTGGATGCCCTGCGTCTGCTGGAGATGCAGCGCCACACCCTACTGATGTATACGAGTTGCGGCTGGTTCTTCGAAGAGGTGTCTCGCCCCGAAGGGGTGCAGATTTTGCGCTATGCGGCGCGGGCGCTGGAACTGGCGGAGGAAATCGGTGGGGTATCGCTGGAGCGGCAGTTTGTGAAACGGCTGGCAGCAATACCCAGCAATATTGAGTCCTTCGGCAACGGTGCGGAGGTCTATCGCCAGCTCGTGGCTCCTTCCCGTGTCACGTTGCACCAGGCATCGGCTCACTACGCCATCAGTTCGCTGTTCCACTCCTATCCCACAGAACATCGCGTCTATTGCTACACCATCCATCAGCAACACTACCAGCTCCAGCGTATCGGTACCCTGACGCTGGCGGTGGGGCAGATTCAGTTGGTTTCAGAAATTACGAGAGAATCAGTCAATCTGGTGTTTGCCGTACTGCATCTGGGGGGGTGGGATTTCCACTGTTGTATCCAGCCGTTCACCAATCGCCGCCACTACACGCAGTTGAAAGACAGCCTGTTTGAATCGTTCAAATTTGCCAGTGCTGCCCAGGTCATTCTCGCTATTAATCAAGCCTTTGGGGATCAGTCCTACAGCCTGCAAGACCTGTTCCCCGAAGAGCGCCATCGGATTATGCAACTGCTCAGCCGGGAAACTCTAACTCGCCTTGACCAGCTTTATACCCAGGTCTATCGGGACAACTACGGGGTGCTCATGGCCTTTCACCGGGATGAGCTGGCGGTGCCGCAGGAACTCCAGGTGGCAGCCGAGATCGCCATCGGCCATCGGGCGGAGACCAGCCTGCTGGCCCTGGAACGGGAGACGAGTGATTTCCCCACTCCTCCCCGGAGCTGGAGTCATCTGTCTGAACTGGAGGCGATCGCCACTGAGGCCAGCACCCTGCGCTGCCAGATTCGCAACCCCCAGGTCAAACAAATTTTGGAGCGGCTGATTCTGCGCTCCCTCTGGAATTTGCTGCAAAACCTCACCTCAGGCACCAGCCCCACGGAAATTCAGTGGGTGGAGCGGCTGGTGCAGGTTGCCCACGATCTGCACGTCGGAGTATCACTCGATCGCGCTCAGGAGCTGTATTTGAGTGCCCTCCCGGAGGGATTGAGCGTCACCATGATGCCGGATCCCCAGGAAGGGGAACTCGCTGGGCAACCGTCTGTGGCAGTCGCAACTCAACTGTCAGAGGCCGCACTGCGTCAACTGCTGAAGCTGAGAGAAACGCTCAGGGTGGCGATGCCGACTTGAGGGGACACTTTCTGCCGGGTGAGCTAAAGTTGGATGAGTGTGTTGAGCGATAGCAGCAAGACAGGTAACTCCTGTGTATTGCTGGCGCAAATCCCACCTACCGATCTGCATCCATCAGTTGGTGTCGTGTCCCATTTGCTCTGTGTCATGGAGTCCGTAAAAGTGCAATTTATCAGCGTTTCTGAAGGTTTCTCCACTGTTTATAGTGGCTGGATTCTCTGGAATCTGTTTCTTGCATTCATTCCCCTCGTTCTCAGCTTTTGGTTATTTCGTCGCCACCGAATCGTGCGATCGCCCCTGTGGTGGATTATCTATCTGGTCTACATTGCATTTCTTCCCAATGCTCCCTACGTCCTCACAGACATCATTCATCTGATTCGAGGGACACAGAGCGGTGTATCAGCATGGGTGATCACCCTGGTGTTCATTCCCATACATCTACTGGCGATCGTGCTGGGTTTTGAAGCGTATGTGCTGTCGTTAATCAACCAATCCCGCTATCTGAAGCTTCAGGGCGCAGGTCAGTATATTCTCATCTCGGAATTAATCACTCACGCTCTCTGTTCGGTGGGGATTTATTTGGGACGATTTCGCCGCTTCAACAGTTGGGAACTGGTGACCGATCCAAGCAATATTGTGGTTAGTACGCTGGACGATCTCACTTCCCGATTTCCAGTAGTGGTGATTGCGATCACTTTTGTGATTCTGACGGTGCTCTACTGGATTATGAAGCAGATTACATTGGGGCTGATTTTGCGGATTCGGTATGCCCGACGCGGGGAAGATAGTCTGACCTGACTGACAT
>JBIKWV010000579.1:0-4109 GCA_044356135.1 Elainellaceae cyanobacterium | reverse complement strand
TTTATTTTATGGCAAGTCCCTTAATGTCCCATCACCTGCAACAGGTGTTGAATTAACCCCCAGATCACCCCCCCAATACTGACAAAGAAGACGCTGGTTGCTGCCGTCATGCCATAGCCCACCAAAATTAGCAAGCCGTCTGACTCCAAAATACCGATCGTCAACAGCAGAATCGTGTAGGCAGGCAGCATGTTGGTGAAGGGAATGGGCAGAGGCAACCCCATGAGAACCGCACTCCAGGCCAGACAAACGCCCAGCAGTCGGCGCAATTGAGCATTTTCGCTAACGCGGAGCAACCGGGCACGGGCCAACCGCTCAACGGGCCGTAAGATGCGCGTCAACCCTCCTAAAATTGCCTTCGAGACGCTGGGAGAGAGGGCGATCCTGGCGAGGCGAGGGGGCAGAAAGGGCTGCTGAAACCCCAGAGCAAGCTGTAGCCCCATTAGCGCTACCCCGGCTCCCATAATCGTTGAGAAGCCCGCCAAAGGAAGCGGAATCGGCAGCAGCATGGGGATCGTTAACAGGCCGCTGATCATGCCAAATCCGTGGGATCCTGCACTGTCAAGTAATGCACTCAGGGGGAGGGGGCGATCGCTATAGTCTTCGAGTAGGGTCTGAAGTGTTTCGGAGAGCCGCATACAGGAGAGGGAGAAGGCGGATGAGGCGAAAGCAGAAGCCAATTAAACGCTACAGTTTCTTTTCTGAATTTTCCCAAAACTGCACGTTTCTTTCCCTCCCTCTGTCTGATGAGCCTTAATCCTTCAAAAGCTTAAAGGCGGTTGTGTCCGCGACGCGGGCACAACCGCCTTTAAGCTTTTGAAGGATTTACTTTGATTTTGGCGATGCTGAGCGATTCTGGTTCTGGGCAGCAGGAGGTTCAACACCCAACTGCTGACGGCCATTGCGAACAATCCGCAGCATTTCGTTGAACTGATACTCCATATCACCCAGGACGCGATCGGCGTAGTCGTCGGCTCCGTTCTGGATTTCTTCGCACTCGGCGATCGCCCTTCTCCGCATCTCCTCTATTTCTTGCTGGGCCTGCCGCCGCATCCGCTCGATCTCAGCAGCCACCTGTTCCTGGGCCTGCTCACACTCCATCTGCACCCGCTGACGGATCTGCTGCATCTCCAGTTCAGCATGGCGAATCAGGCCCATCTCATCCAGCAGTTGTGCTGCCCGACGCTCGGCAGTTTCAACAATTTCCTGGGCGTACTGCTCAGCTTCCTCCAGGATCTCCTCTTTCTGACGAATAACCTCCTGGGCCTCCTGAAAGGCGGAGGGGAGGCTGAGCCGTACCAGATCGAGCTGCTCCAGCAGTTCATCTTCGTGTACGAGCGTGCGGCTGAGCAGGGGTAAACGGGGGCTGTCGAGGATCATCTCCTCCAGCTTATTTAGCTCTCGCTGGATATCGAATCCTGCGGTTCGGCTGCCCTCCCCAAATGCGGAACCGACGGAATTTCCAGAGCTGGCGGCGGCTCCGTTACTGGGATTGGCGATGCGGTTTGCAGAGTCTTGACGTAGCATTGATGGATATCCAGAGCGACAGGGGGGGGGACGAGGTGATCCACAGGACCACCGAATTTTGCAATCTCTTTGACCTGGCTGCTGCTTAGAAAGCTGTACTCGTTTTTGGTCGCCAGAAAAACCGTCTCAATCTCCTCTGATAGGGTTTTGTTGGTGTGCGCCATCTGAAGTTCTTTTTCAAAATCCGACATGACACGCAGCCCTCGAAGCAGCGCCCGTGCTTTTCGCATTCGGGCATAGGTAATTGTCAACCCATCAAAGCTATCGACCTCCACATTCGGCAGATGGCAGGTCGAGAGACGAATCTGCTCCATCCGTTGATGAACCGAAAAAAGTGGATTTTTGTCGGGGTTGCGCGACACCAAAACGATCACCTGCTCAAACAGGCGGCAACCCCGCTCGATGATGTCCAGGTGGCCCAGGGTAATGGGATCAAAACTGCCGGGGTAAATGGCAATCACAGCAGGAATTAAAAAGGGAGGTTGATTAAAGGTATCTGGAGATTATACCGGAGAGTTTTGCCCCCAGAGAGGAGGGTAAGCCTCATCCTTGCGGAAACCTTAAAGTAGAACGTTTGATCTGATAAGCGATCGCAGCCGTCGAGTCAGGAAACAGAGAAATAATACAAATGAATTCTATCGAGGATCAATGGCAGGGGGCATAGGAATAACTCCAAATTGTAATTATCCATTCAACTGTGTTCATGAAAACACATCAGGAAAGTTCCGGCAAATGTAATATTTTGCAAGCTTTTTTGCAAGCCTAAGCCCAGTAAGCGCAGCAGCAGACCTTCTGGGGGTTCTGCTGCTTCAATGCCGACCAACTTTGTTTTTCAGTAGGATAGGGGGATATCCTGAGATACTGCGCACTCTGCAACCCTGTCTCACCTTTCAATCAGGATCAGGTGTAGCGATCGCATTCTTTTCATTCTGTTTCTGTCTGTACCCTCCCATGATCTCTACTCCCTCTGTTACCCTGACAGCCCTTGCCCAACAGACGCGAGAAGCGGCCCGTCACCTGGCTACCCTTTCGACTGAGCAGCGGAACCGTGCCCTGGAGGCGATCGCCCAATCGTTGGAGGCCGCTGCCCCAGACATTCTCAAGGCCAACCAGACTGACTGTGAAACGGCTCTGGCAGAGGGACTGGCAAAGCCGCTCTATGGCCGACTGAAACTGGACACTGATAAGCTGGCGGGCGTCATCGCCGGGGTTCGAGATGTTGCCCGGTTAGCCGATCCCGTTGGTGAGGTGCAGATCCATCGGGAACTGGATGATGGCCTGGTACTCAAACGCATCACCTGCCCCCTGGGCGTTGTGGGAGTCATCTTTGAATCCCGCCCCGATGCGCTGGTACAGATCGCTTCCCTGGCGATCAAGTCGGGCAATGGGGTGATTTTGAAGGGCGGACGGGAGGCAGTGCGTTCCTGCGAGGCTCTCACCCAGGCCATCCACCAGGGGCTACAGACGGTGGGAATCGCTCCGGCAGTGGTGCGTCTGCTCACCACCCGTGAAGAAACGCTGGCGCTGCTCCAGCTCGATCAGTATGTCGATTTGATTATCCCCAGAGGCTCCAACTCCTTTGTGCGATTTGTGCAGCAGAACACCAATATTCCCGTGCTGGGCCATGCCGATGGGATCTGCCATCTCTACGTCGATCAGAGTGCCAATCTGGAACAGGCTGTGCGCATCGCTGTAGATGCCAAAACCCAGTACCCCTCCGCCTGCAACACGATTGAAACCCTGCTGGTGCATCGGGCGATCGCCCCCCAATTTTTGCCGCTGGCGATTGCCGCCCTGCAGGAGAAAGGCGTGGAACTGCGGGGAGATGAGCAGACGTTAACCCTGGCTCCCCAGCTCAAACCTGCGGCTGAGGTTGACTGGTCTACGGAGTACAGCGACCTGATCCTGTCCATTAAGCTGGTGGATTCGGTGGAGGAGGCGATCGCCCACATCAACACCTACGGTTCTCGCCATACCGAGGCGATCGTCAGCGACGATCCACAGGCAGTCCAGGTATTTATGAATCAGGTTGATGCAGCGGGCGTCTTTCACAACTGCTCGACCCGATTTGCCGATGGTTTCCGCTTTGGCTTTGGGGCGGAGGTCGGCATCAGCACCCAAAAGATGCCCCCCCGTGGTCCGGTCGGTCTGGAAGGACTGGTGACCTATAAGTACTGGGTGACAGGGCAGGGACAGGTCGTGGCCGATTATGCAGGCCCGAATGCCCGTTCTTTCACCCATCGTTCCCTGACGTAAATCTCCTCAGGTTTGGGGTGGGCGAAGCTCCACCCCAAATTCTTTTTGTGCATTTTTCAAACTTGACAACGAATGACTATTTCTGAGGATTGCATTCATATTTCGGGCATCCGCGCCTATGGTTTCACGGGGCTTTTCCCAGAAGAAAAAGCCCTGGGGCAGTGGTTTGAGGTGGATCTGACCCTGTGGCTGGATTTAGGACAGGCGGCAGAGAGCGATCGCATTGAAGACACCTACAACTATGTGGAAGCAGTTAACCAGATTCGGCAGGTCATTAAGGAGAAGGATTATGCGCTGATTGAGCGGCTGGCGGAGCGGGTGGCGGA
>JBIKWV010000578.1:0-4111 GCA_044356135.1 Elainellaceae cyanobacterium | reverse complement strand
GGTGGCGACGGGCAACGATGGTGAGGGCGAGCAGGGCAGGCAACAGGATGGCGACCAATCCCATTGCAATTTCAGTATTTTGTTGAGCAGTTGAAGGGGGGGGTGGGGGCTGCGTCACGGTGCGCGTTGTCAGCCCAGGAGGATTTCCACGCATATGGCTTCCTGATAGTGAACGGGCTTGACTGGGGGCGGCTCAATGGATTGAGAAAATGCCCACCACCATCGATGGCAATGGGCACAGGCGAACCAACGTTGTGATGCTCTAGGCGTCGTACCGCCAGTTTGTGGCGCGAGGGGTACGCTGAATGCCAGTCGAGCGGGTAACGGTGCCATACACTTCACCAGGGGCATGGTAGCGCCAGTTCAGTCCGGCAGGTTTCCGGTAGGTAACGGAGGTTTGCGTGTGGGGAATCGTTTCACCGCGATAAATCAGGTCTTCCATGACGATTTTCCTTTGGGGGTTACGGAGTTTTTCAGGGGGCATTTGCAGTGGGGGCTGCGCTGTCTGATGTCCTTAGTCTGTCCCAATTCCCCCGCTACCACCATCGCTGTTTTGGCTCTTAAGCAGGAACTTAGGAAATTTTTCTAGAATATTGCTGAAACGCTGATGGAGCGGGCGATCGCGCTTCTAGCCTCCCCCATCTCCACTGCTTATCTCAGGAGAAATTCTGCTTATCTCAGGAGAAGTTTTTCCGGAGGCGAACGGGTTTCCGATGGGGATGCTTCTCCTAGCTGTGGCATACCGCCGTTAAATATTTTTGGACATAGCAACCACCGTCAGGAATCTGTCCTCTCTGTATTCCGTTGGTTGGCGGTAAACTCACAAAGTTCTTACGAACTCTTGTTCAATATTCTGACACACGCCTGCTTTGACACACCCTTGCAATCAGACCCCAAAAGCTGTTGCGCCCACGTCGCGGGCGCAACAGCTTTTGGGGTAAAACCCATTAAGCAAAGTACGACCCAACCGGAAGCGCTCCCAGCCCAACATGGACAACCGGAAACCGTATCCCCGTCATATCAATCAACAGATCGCCCCCAGTGAAAACCCGATCGCCATTATTTACCGCCAGATACGTCCGAGAATTCCAGTTCAGCAGCACCGCTTCATTCGGATTGATTGACTGTGCGCCTGCGATCGCCCGATTCTTATCCCCAAACGCAGCTTGAACAGCGGCAGTCAGAGAGCCTCCGGGGACAATTCCCGCATGGAAAAGAGCGATCGGGCGCTCAAAGGTGGCAGTGTTATTGTCGGTGTCCAGTTGGAGGCGATCGCCCTGAGTCGGGTCAAAGTCGGTAATCTGATCCAGACTGCCGGGTCGAGAGGTGGCAAAGGCCGCAGCCTGGGAGGGGCCGGAGTAGAGGAAGCGATCGCCCCCCGCACCGCCCGTCAAAACATCGGCACCAAAGCCACCGATGAGCCAATCTGCACCGCCACCGCCGAAGATCTGGTCGCTGGTCGTTGTCCCTATCAGGGTGTCATCGGTGTCGCCGCCCAGAATGCGGGGAACCGCCACGATGGTGCTGACACCAGCAACGGCAGGGCTAAATTCAAATGCACCGACATCGATTCCGCCCGTCCGCAATACGCCCCGCTGGTCACGGGTGGGTGCGCCTGTGGTAACACCGCGGTTGATCGCGGGACTGCCTGCCGACAGCGAGTGGAACATCAGCAGACCATTGGGGCTGGTTTGCAGCGGTCCCAGCAGCGGATTCACAACACGAATGCCGTCGGTGGCCAGATTGTCGTTGAAGCGATTGAACGGGTTGCTGAGCAAATTGGGAAATTGAATATTGCCGCCGCCGTTCGTTAAAGCGCGACTGGTCTGCTGGCGAATCTTCCAGTCATTGCCGCCGTTCCCGGCGGAGTTGTTGACGAACAGGGTGTTTCTGGCGGTCACCGGGTCATTGCCCACATGGACACCACCACCAACCCATCCGGCGTAATTATTGGCGATCGTACTGTTCACAATGGTGCCGGGGCCGAGTAGCGCCATACCTCCACCCAGACGGTTGAAGTCGTTGCCGACAGCCCGGTTCCCGGAGAAGGTGCTGTTCACAATCGAGGCGGGAGCCTTCATCGCCCACAGACCGCCCCCCTGATTGGTGGCAATGTTGCCCACAAAAGAAGAATTGAAAATCTGGAGGCCGCGATTCAGCTCGTTGCTCATCACGACCAGGCCACCGCCATTGCCCGCATTTCCGCCGTTGGGTAGAGGCTGCACGCTGTTGTTGCGGAACACGGTGCTGGAGATTAGCACGTTGTCCTGCCGTCCCGTGTAGAGATACGCCGCGCCGCCTTCACCTCTGCCCCGGTTGCCCTCGATGCGCGTATTCACAATCCGAATGCTGCCGGAGGGTTCGCTGGTAGAACTGGCGCGATCGGCGTAGATCGCCCCACCAAAGCCCCGCAGAAAGGGATTTGCCCTGCCCCGGTCATAGAAACCGCTGAGAGTATCGTTGTTGAGAAAACGGCTGTTCTCAATCGTGAGTTTGCCATTGAGGCTGTTAATCGCGCCCCCGTTGATGCCACGATTGCCGACAAACGTGCTGTTGCGAATCGTGAAGGCACGCGGCCCCCAGAAGGCGATCGCCCCCGCCCCCCGTTCGTCATTTCCGGCGATCGCCCTGTTACCCGTAAAGGTGCTACCGTTGACCGTCAGCGTACCTTCAAAGGCGCTGAAGATCGCCCCGCCGCCCCTATCGGCCACGTTGTTGCGAAAGGCGACGCCCTGGACGCTGAGATTTGCCCGGTGGGTGGTGGCGATAGCTCCGCCGCGATCGCTCGTATACCCATTCACCAGAGTCAGATTGCGCACCGTCAGGCTGGTGGGCTGGACAGAGGTTGAATTGACTAGAAAAATCCGGCTGCGACTGTTGCCGCTGATGGTCAAACCAGGGGTGCTGGCACCGTCGATGACTAAATTTTTCCCTGCTGCGATGCCAATTTCACCAGCCAGGGTGATTGTCCGATTGGCCAGAGCAGCGCTGAACTGAATCGTGCTTCCCGCCCTTGCCACGCCGATCGCCCAGCGCAGTGAACCCACACCCGTATTGGCCGCATTGGTCACCGTGACGAGATTGAGCGTCCCGTTATAGGCCGCCATCGCCGCAGCACTCATCACGGGAGCCGCTTCAATCCGTCCGGTAGAGACTTCCAGATTCCAGTCCCCGCCCCTACCCGTCAGATTGCTGGAGGCAGCTACATCGGCCCTGGTCAACTGGCTCAAGCCCTGGATCAGTGTGCTGCCGCCGGAAGCAACATTGCAGCCGTAGAGCAACACATCTGCATTCGGTGAAAGGGACTTCGACCACTGGCTGAGCTGAGAAGCATAACGACTAAGGCTGTTGCTGCTCAGGGCAGTAGAGCCGAGCTGAATGCGATCCGCGCTACCGTGAGAAAACACATGCAGGCTATCAATTCCGCGCAGGCCCTTCAGTGCTTCGGTGATTTGCAGAATTCCATCGCGGTTGGGGTCGAGCGTCACGACGCGGGTTCCCGGAGTCAGGCCATTGATGATGGATTGGGGATTGGCGATCGCGCCGTCAATCATGGCGATCGATTGAGACGTTTGAACTGTGGACTGAGACATACTTCTCCTGATGCAGTGGCAGGACAACTCAGAGTCATACCTGCGAACGGTGGCGGCAAACCGTTCAGCAGGCTGCTCTAGGGGATGCAGGGGCGAACGAGGAAGTCGCCCAATGCATTCTGTGTTTGCGGTAGAAAAACTGGGGGCAGTGTCGAAACGGTAGCGGCACTGAGTCAGGATGAACCCGCCATTCGCGGGTGGCGGCAGGAGTCAGGGTTGGGCGATCGCCTTCCGTAGAGGCAATCATCACAAACCCGCAAATTCCTCCCAAAGGTACTGTCCGAACCGTGGAGTAAAGGTGATTTCGATCACAGGGGAGCATGACAGAAATCAGGTGGAGTCCCTGTACGGAGATATCTGATTGAGCCGATCTGAGACAGAGCATTGAATCGGAAGTAGCTTCAGAACCATACACCACACAGGGTGTAACTTGATTCCTGGAAGTCGGGAGTGCCTATGGGGTTGGCATCTTGCCCGCCCCGGGTCGGGCGGGCCACATGCCAACCCCACCGAAGGGG
>JBIKWV010000577.1:0-4113 GCA_044356135.1 Elainellaceae cyanobacterium | reverse complement strand
CTTGCATCTTCGTGTCTGAGCGGCTTCGAGAATAAGTAACCCTGGCCATGAGTACACCTCAAACCTTTGAGTTGGTCGAGTTGCAGCGAAGTCTCCACACGGGTAGCAATCATCTCAACTTTCAATTCATGGATCGTATTCATCACCGCCTGCACAAACTTCCAATCCCCCTGATTGGTCTCAATCTCACTGATCACCAGTGAATCAAATTTGAGGCTGTCAAACCGTTTGAACACCAGACTGGGCAAGTGTTTTAAGAGGCGCAGGAAAGGATAATCTGCACCAATATGATCCATCTGGAGCTTGACTCCCAGAGCGCGGATTTGCGGCAGTAGGGCGATCGCCAGATTGGTGTGTTCCCGCAGGAAGGTCTCAGAAATTTCCAACTTCAGACAGTGGACAGCCGTTGGATACTCCTGCAAGATCCGATCCAGCCGCTCAACAAAATCAGCCTGACGTAACTGCTGCATCGACAGATTGACGCTAACCGCCACGTCTGGACTCAACCCCTGCTGCTGCCACTGTTGAATGTGGCGGCAGACCTCAGCGATCGCCCACCAGCCTAGCGGGATAATTAGCCCGCTGCGCTCGGCCACAGGGAGAAATGTTTCGGGAGTGAGGGGAGATTGATGTGGCCTTTGCCAGCGTAGCAGAGCCTCAAAACCGGACAGAGTAGCTGTTTCCAGGCAAATAATGGGCTGATAGTACAGGGAAAATTCATCGTGGTCGAGCGCCAGTCGCAGCGCCGTCTCGATCTGAGTTGCTGTGATGATGGAAGTGTGTGATCCCTGCACAGACTGAGGAGGGAGCAGGGGGACAGGGGCGATCGCCCGACCCTCCTGTTGGAACTTCTGTACAGCAATTCCACTACCATTCGGAGTATACCCAGGCACCACCTGTTGCAGCAGATGGTAGATGCGCTTCATATCATTTCTTTCTGCTGCTTCACAAAGTTTGCCAATCTGGTCATTCAAGGTTTCTGAGAGACAGTGGCTGGCATTCTGCACAATCAAAATCTTGTTGTGCTGAGTGTTTTCGTACACCTCACCAGGAATAAACAGTTCTTCGAATAATTTCTCTCCTGGTCTCAAACCCGTAAAGAGAATATCGATATCGCGTCCCAATTCGTATCCCGATAGATCAATCAGATCCTTCGCCAGATCCACAATCTTGATTGGTTTCCCCATGTCAAGCATCATCACCTCACCCCCATGTCCCAGCACAGACGCCTGCAGGACCAGTTGCACCGCTTCAGGGATCGTCATGAAGTAGCGGCAGACATCAGGGTGAGTCACCGTAATCGGGCCTCCTGCATCGATCTGACGCTTAAACGTAGGAACAACACTGCCTCGACTCCCTAAAACATTGCCAAATCGCACCACAACATAGGAGTACCCAGTCTTGCGAGCTGCCTGGAGCACAATCATCTCTGCGACTCGCTTGGTTGCCCCCATGACATTAGTGGGATTCACCGCCTTGTCCGTTGAAATCATGACAAAGTGCTGAACGCCATGTTTGACAGCAGTATCAATGAGCTGTTGGGTGCCCAAAATATTGCAGGTCACTGCTTCAGGCGAGTTAAACTCCATCAGTGGTACATGCTTGTGAGCAGCAGCATGAAACACAATGTCAGGATGAAAGTGGGTGAACACGTAATCCAACCGGGACTGACAGCGAATATCTGTAACAAAAATTTCGATGTGGGGTAGAGGATGTTGTGGATCTGACTGTTTACTGAGGTCGTGCAACAGTTGATTCAACTCCTGCTGGATCAAAAAGACAGAGTTTTCACCTTTCCCCAACAACACGACTTGCTGAGGCTGACATTTAATGATTTGCCGACAAAGTTCACTGCCAATCGACCCCCCCGCTCCAGTCACCAAAACTCGCTTACCCTTCAAAAACTGAAACACTTTTTGAACGTCGGTCTGAATCGGTTCACGGCGGAGTAAATCTTCAATCTGAATATTTCGCAGTTTGTTTAACTGCACTCGACTGTTGAGTAATTCATGAATTCCCGGCAATGTGATGGTCTGAACTCCTACCTTGCGGCAGATTTCGACTGTTTCTCGGATAATCGTTCCGGGTGCCGAGGGAATCGCAATAATGACCTTCCGAATCTTCAGAGAGCGAATCAGGCGAGGGATAGTATGGCGATCGCCCACCACACTCAGCCCATGAATCTTCAATCCTTGCTTATCTGGATCATCATCGACAAACGCAACCGGAAGGTAACCCAAATTGGGTTGCCGTTGCATTTGCTGAACAACCGAAACGCCTGCATTTCCTGCCCCCACGACGATGACCCGGCTACCCAGGTACCTGCTGCGTCGTATTTGTTGCGATCGCTCCAGCGTCGTCGCCAAAAAGCGAACGCTAGCCATTACCAACAACCCCAGCAAGCCATCAATGATCGGCAGCGAACGGGGCAGGGAGTCTAGAGGAGAGTCAATCAGGTAGTAGATCGTTTCAAAAAATAAGACTTGTAAAACAAGAATTTGAGCCGCCGGAATCAGGAGTTGCGACAGTTCCTCCAGACCCATATACTGCCTGTAATATCGATAGAAATTACCTGAAAACAGCACCCCCAATTTTGTGGCCAGAAAAAGCGGCATGACGATAATCAGGCCACTCCAATAATGGGAGATTTCAAAATTAGCATCAAGCCGAATGGCCAGAGCCAGTAAGGGTGTGAAGAGGAAGAAGGCTATATCGATCAGGAATAAACGCAGATTTCTCGCCTTAAAGCACTTGCGTGTTTTATTCCATGCTTTTGTAACCATTTGGGCAGTCCTTTCTTTGGGGGGGGGCAAAGATGGATCTCGGATGTTTGGTTTTTGATAAGCAATTCACTAATGACATGCAACTGCCTATCAAATCAATGTAATTCTTAATTCTTAACCAATTCTGAGACCATGCAGTTGAAACAAATCAGAAATGACACTCAAAGCTGGATTATTAACTCAGTGGACGGTGATGAGACCTGAATGATTTAACGGTATTGCTGATTGGGAGGATGAATTTTTGTAGAGAGCCGCGCTTAGCGCGGCTCTCTACAAAAATTCATCCCTGAATTAAGCAACGCCTGAAATTTTTACTTTTATCCACAACAGCATTTGCTGATTTGCAAAGCACAGGATGCAGATATGTTGTCCCCATATGCAAGTACAACTCCGCGAAAACTGGTTCACATAGCAACAAAAAGATGCACAGTGCCTTGCACTGAGATATTGCACTTCTCGTGTGGGTGAGGTACGGGGTGCAGGGGTGGAACCCTCTTCGGCATGAGTGCTCAGGCCGATAGCTGCCTGGGGCTTCGACGGCTCAACCCCTGGGACTTCGGAGTTCGGCGAGGCTCACTCGAGCCGCGAGCGCTCAGCTTTCGGCCCGAGCTCAATCCAAGGGGTCGAGCCGCCGGACGCTTGAGGTCGAGCGGAAAGCTGATCTCAAACCGAAGTCCTCGCCGAATTCTGAAGTCCGAACGGCACCGCCTCCCACCCCCGTACCTCACAGACATGACAACTGCTGTAGCAACCGGAAAAGTGTATTAGGTATCCTCGAACATGAATTGATCGATTCTGTATCATAGACTAAACCAAAACAATCAGGTAGAGATAACAGATTAATTGACGTATCCGTGTCGTCTATTCAGCTTCTTAAACAGGTCAGCTTCTTAAACAGGTCAGCTTCTTAAACAGGTGCATTAGAACCGATCTCTGCACCACCGGCATACCCTGAATCATATGTCGGCAAAGTATTTCTCAGTTTAAAGTTTCCATAAAGAAGTACTCGAAGTTTGTATAAAGTCGAAGGAGATCCAGTCGCATTTCAGCCATTAGACAGAGTAAAATCCTGCGACCGCGCTCGTTTGGACAAGGCGCTTTTTAATCTGGTGCACCATAGTTTTTTGAGAGAGAGCCGTGCTCCGCGCGGCTCTCTCTCAAAAAACTATGGCAGCGAATAAATAGTTGTGTAAGGGGTGCATGGGTGAATCCCCCTTGAGGGGGTCAGGGGTGTGCCCCTGCTTGGGGGCGCAGCCCCCAAACCTCCTATGTTGCAAAATTTAGTACTCGCAACACTAACTGGAGTTTTGACTATTTTCCCTGTAATGCC
>JBIKWV010000576.1:0-4122 GCA_044356135.1 Elainellaceae cyanobacterium | reverse complement strand
TCACAAAAATCTGTACCTTATCCAAGCGCGAAGCGCTATAGTTTCCACAAGCGCTGCGAAGTCGCGCTTGTGGAAACTAAATTCTGTGTTTTATTAAATTTCTGTTGCTCAGCATCTGGTGTAATCTTGCCCGGTCAGTCACCACCGCCGCCGTCATGCTCTCCGTTCTCTGGTGAACCATCCCATTACTGGAGGTCATCCGATAACGACCGGGCTACTTCTGCTTCAATGCTTTCTCACATTCAATTTCTAACGCCCGCTTGACCCGTTCATACTCCTGTTCTACTTTCTTCACCAGCTCCACTGTACCTGGATAAATTTCGGGTTGATCCTGGTGCTCTCGATCCTGGTGCTCTAATGTCTGACAAAGAGCGACCAGTTGCGTAGCACCCAAGAAAGCGCTGATTGATTTCAGCATGCGGGCGCTGGAGTGCATGATTGCAGGTTGGTTTTGGGCGATCGCCTCTCTGAAGGCCCGGAGCAGCACTGGAACAGTTTCAAAATACTCAGTTGCGCTTGAAATTAAGAATTCAGCCGCTTTGTCGCCCGCAACTTCCCAGATTTCGGCAACGCGCTCGGGGTCGAGGATGTCCAGAGGTAAATGACTTGGCTGGGAACTGTGAGCGAGCGAGAGGCGTTTGCGCAACAGACATCGATTCAGGGTTTGAGTCAGCGTTGCTAGACGAATCGGTTTAATCAGACAAAGATCCATGCCTGCCACTGTGCATTCAGCATGGTCTTCCGAGAAAGCATACCCGGTCACACCAATAATCTGCGGCTGTTGTTCAGCAGGAAACTCCTGCCGAATTTGTCGGGTGGCAGTAAGGCCATCCATTCGAGGCATCTGTACATCCATAAACACAACGTCGTAGGGGCAGCGGCGAAATGCCTCTAAAGCTTCTAAACCATCCTTGGCACAAGCGCAGGTATAACCCAGTCGGTCGAGGATTTGCATCAGCAGTTTCTGATTCGTTGGATTGTCCTCAACCACAAGAATCTTTAGTTCAGAATGAGGTTCAGCGGGTACAGTGGATGACATCTGAGAATATCGGTACAGCCTCTTTAATTAAATGCGCCTCTATCAGAAGTGACTCTCCTGGTGTTACAAACACTCAATTTTGCAACATGGGGTTTGGTTGCTCTCGCCCCCTACCCCTTCTCATCAGCGTGAAAAACGCTGTAGCGACAGTGCAGTGCGGGGGCCTGCACCATCGCTTTTCAAAATGATTACCGCTGGCGAACGTATTGCAAAATGCCCCGGACAATCGCCTGAGCCATCCGACTGCGGAATGCAGGGTCGGACAGTCTCGGCGCATCTTCTGCCCCGGTGACAAAGCCCAACTCCACCAGAACAGCAGGCATCGTAGTATTTCGAATCACGTAAAAGCGGGCAGATTTGACGCCGCGATCGCGCATACCCGTTGCCTGGATCATGCTGCTCTGAATTGCCTGCGCCAATCGTCGTCCTTCAGGGGAAGCGTAAAACGTTTCTGTCCCGTTCACATCGGGACGCGACATGCTAATCGCGTTCGCATGGATGCTGACGAAGACATCAGCGTTGGCCCGCTGAGCAATCTGGACACGCGGCTGTAGCTCAACGGTGCGATTGTCCGTGCGGGTCAGCACAACGCGAATCCCCTGTTGCTCCAGCAGGCGGGTCACCTCCATTGAGACGGGCCACAGCACATCCACCTCACGCAGGCCACCGATACCAATTGCGCCTGGATCAATCCCACCATGCCCCGGATCGATCACAACCGTAATTTGGCCATTAGGAACACGAGGTAATTCAATTTCGCCAGAATCGAGATTGGGCGGTAGGCCAGGATTGGATGGCAGACCAGGATTGGGGGAACCTGCGTTGCGGCGCAGCAGGGGCAGCGCCAGCATTTCCGGGTCAATCTGGTTAAGCTCACCCAGTTCCACACCGGGTGCAGGTTGAATCTGCACAACTACGGTTTCAGCGCTCTCCTGGCGCAGGCGCACCCGTTCGATGGGGCTACGGGAGTTGAGGGGGAGGCGGGCGAGGCGATCGCTCAACTGCGCACCGTTAATCGTAATCTGGTACAAATTAGAACGGCGATCCCAGCCGCTAGAAAATTGCACAGGCTGGTTGAGTCGGATCAGGAGCTGGCTTTCTCCATTTACCAGTTCAAGCGACTCAAGGGTCGCCAGATTTGAGGGAATGGGGTCGCGGTTAATTGGAGGGCGCGCCGGAGGACGCAGGGGGGGACGCGCCGGAGGACGCAGGGGAGGACGTTCGGAAATCGGTTCCTCCTCAACAGGGGGGCGGGCGATTAACTCCCTCGGGGGCAACACGACAACTCCGCCAAAACTGCTGGCCACGGTGCGCCAATCCTGGCTGTCGCTACTGAGTTCAAAAGTGACACGAGTGGAAGGGCGCGAACCACTATTTTGCTGACTAATCCGCACTCGTCGTACCCCATGTCGGTTAATCGTCCGTTCGAGCGGCAGTTCAGCCGTTGGGATGGTATTCGGCAAATTGAGTACGACCTGGCGGCGATTGTTACTCCGCTGAAGTTCTGCTCTCGGCACAGAGCCGTCAGTCCGCAGGAAAAAGCCATCTGCCGTCACCTGAATATCGGCAAGCTGCGCCCTGCCGTTGTTGGTCGGTCGATCGGGGGGCAGTTCGGCATCTCCAGTCCGCTGTGGGGCTGGAAGTTGTACCGTCCATTCCGTCGGGCTATCCCCCCGCACCCGTACCCGCTGTGGATCAACGGTATAGCCGGGGTTTAGCTCGATCACAATGCGGGTGGTCTCAGAATCAAATTGTCCCACCCGGACTTCCCGAATTGCCCCTCCCACAGGCTGGCTCTGCAATGAGCCGCCCAGTCGAGTTCCCGGTAAGTCAATCACCAGTCGTGCCGGGTTGGGAATCAACTGTGCTCTGGGCTGTACATCGTCTTCAGTGGAGAAGGTGAGTCGATTTTCACGGCGATCGAATCGCCAGAATTCCAGTTGATTTGCTTCGGCGGGTATTGCCAACAGCAGAGTGCTCATTGCACCCAAAATACTTGCAGGTAGCCAGTTCGCTCTCACAGTTGTGCGTTCTCCTCGTGACTCCGTCCGTAAAATGCTCGTGAGCCTAAATGACCGCTAGAGACTATCTCTAAGTTCCACACCTGCTGCACTACCATCCGAAAAATTTTCACAGTTGTAATTGGATTGACCAGGGGAAATCGATACGGAATAGGAGGAACACTCTCCGACCCCTCCAGTCTTCCCCAAATTCAACAACTTAGCGTATCAGTTTCAGGGCGTGCTTCCGCAATCTTCTACAGGCTTTTACAAAATGGGGGCTTTCCCGTAGCATACGGGTGAAGTAACCCTGCGTGATTATGGCATCTTCCTATCCCCGCGATCTGATTGGCTACGGACGTACCCCTCTCCATCCCCAGTGGCCGCACCAGGCCAGGGTAGCGGTTCAGTTTGTGATCAACTACGAGGAGGGAGGAGAGAACTGCATTCTCCACGGTGACGCAACATCAGAGGCGTTTTTGTCCGAATCCATTGGAGCAACGCCGCTGATGGGCGTCCGTAATCTGAACATGGAGTCGTTTTATGAATACGGCAGTCGGGCAGGCTTCTGGCGGCTACATCGGATGTTCACCGAGCGGGGCATTCCCGTCACGGTCTATGGCGTGACGATGGCACTGCAACGCAACCCGGAGGTGGTTGCCGCCATGCAGGAAGCGGAGTGGGAAATTGCCAGCCACGGCTACCGCTGGATCGACTACCAGTATGTTGGTGAGGAGGCAGAACGAAAACATTTACAAGAGGCGATCGCCATCCACACCCAGGTCACGGGCAGTCGTCCCCTTGGCTGGTACACCGGGCGCATCAGCCCCAACACCCGCCGTCTGGTGGTTGAAGAAGGCGGCTTTCTCTACGATTCCGATAGCTACGCCGACGACCTACCCTACTGGGTCTACGACTATGGCAAACCGCACCTGGTGATTCCCTACACGCTGGACAACAACGACATGCGCTTCGCTACTGCCCAGGGGTTTAACTCTGGTGACCAGTTTTTTGCCTATCTGCGCGATGCCTTCGATACGCTCTACGCAGAGGGTGAAACAGCACCTAAGATGATGAATATTG
>JBIKWV010000575.1:0-4128 GCA_044356135.1 Elainellaceae cyanobacterium | reverse complement strand
ATGTTCCAGCGCTTTGCACGCGGGTGGGGGACATGTTTTTTGTTGAGCGCCGCGCGGAGCGCGGCTCTCAACAAAAACCTTGGTTCTATCTCAGCGCAAAGCACTGGGGCGACCGGGAGTTGAAACAGACATGGAGTTGCAATATCTCCTCATCCTTCTGCAATCCACTGCTGAGTGCAGTAGCAGGCACTACAGCCCCCCACAAATTGAATTTTCTTCTGAGAAGTTAATGCTTCTTTTTATTTGGTTGTAAATCGAAACTGACTTTTGACTATTTCCCCTACAATGCCGCGAAACGGCCTCACAGAGGTCGTTTCGCGGCATATTCAATTTAGCGCCGATTTAGTCAGGAGCGATGCGATTAGAAGGTTTGCCCAACCGATTGCCAACTGCTCTGAGGCATACTGGTGACCTCATCCCGCATCTCGGAAGCGATCGCCCCTCGACGATACTCCTCCAGTGAGAAAGCATCGACCTGGATGGCATCAGTGCAGGCTGCGATCGCCCCCTCCACCAGTTCCACCTGTTCTCTGTCCAGAATCCCCATCTCCAGCGCCAGCGCCGCAAATTTTTCAGGTTTACCCGCAGGCAGTTGGCCGTCCTGCATCGCCTGTTTAATTTGCTTCATCACAGGTTCTGCCAACACTGAGAGTTGGAACGCACGCTCCAGTCGGCCCAGCGCTTCCTCTGGCTGGGCGGGAATATACATGCCAGCGGTGAGGCGATCGCGTGCAGCACCCGGCGTTTGCAGCAGTTGAGCCACCTGATGACCCAGTTCATCGGACGGAGGCGTACCAATGGGATTCAACCGATTCCACGCGGCGACAGGACCACGCAGGAGAACTCCCAGCATGGGTAACGGCAGGTTTTGCAGAATCCCGTCAAACGCCTCCTGAATTTGCGTGAGGGCGTGTTGCATCGTCCAGTGAACCAGGGGCAGATCCGCCGCGTGACGCCCTTCGGCTTCATAGCGGCGCAGGGTGGCGGTTCCCAGGTAGAGCCAGGTGAGCGCGTCAGCAAACCGACCCGTCAGGGTTTCGCGTCGCTTCAGGGAGCCGCCCAGTCCCAGCATCGCCACATCCGTGAGCAGCGCGAAGGTGGCGGAAGCCCAGGAGAGCTTGCGATAGTAGTGGGCAGTGGAGCCAGAGACCGGCGATCGCGCCAGCCGTCCCCGCGTAACACTCAGGAGAACGGTGCGAAACACATTTTGAATAATCGAGCCGAGATGGTTCCAGAATGCAGCATCGAATGCAGCTACATCAGAGTTCTGAATTGCTTCGACCTCTCGATAGACATAGGGATGACAACGGATCGCCCCCTGCCCAAAGATAATCATGCTGCGGGTCAGGATGTTCGCCCCTTCAACCGTAATCGTAATCGGTGTCGCCGTGTAGGCGCTGGCCAGCAGGTTTCTGGGGCCACGGCAGATGCCAGCACCACCCATCACGTCCATACCGTCGTTGACGATTTTGCGGGAGAGTTCCGTAGTGCTATACTTGGCGATCGCCGACACTACCGCAGGCTGCTGTCCCCGGTCAACCGCACCACAGGTGTAGAGCCGCACTGCATCCAGTAAGTAAGTCAGTGCCCCAATACGGGCCAGCGGTTCCTCTACCCCCTCAAACTTACCAATGGAGCGGCCAAACTGCTGTCGCACTTTCGCATAGTCACCCGTTGCCCGCGCCACCATTTTGGTGACGCCCGCGCAGGTGGCAGGGAATCCGATTCCCCGTCCTGCTGCCAGCGACTGCATCAGCATCTTCCAGCCCTGTCCTGCCTGCTCAATGCCGCCAATCATTTGCTCGATGGAAATGACCACATCGTGCCCTTCCGTCGGAGAGTTGTAGAACGGAACGCCCATCGGGTCGTGGCGTCGGCCCAGAACCACGCCCGCTGTGTTGGCGGGAATCAGGGCGCAGGTGATGCCCACATCGGTACCTTTGCCCAGCAAGTTGTCGGGGTCTTTGAGGCGGAAGGCAAGGCCGATCAGGGTGGCGATCGCCCCCAGCGTGATGTACCGCTTCTTCCAGTTCAGCCGCAGGTAGAGTCCCCCGTCGTCACCACGAAACACCACACCGTCTGAGGTGATGCTGGCGGCATCCGAGCCAGCCTGCGGTTCTGTCAGTGCGAAACAGGGAATCTCTTCACCCCGCGCCAGCCGAGGTAGGTAATGCTGGCGCTGAGCGTCAGTGCCGTAGTTCAGCAGCAGTTTGGCGGGACCGAGAGAGTTGGCGACACCGACGGTAGCCGTATGGATAAAGGAGCGGGAGGCCAGCTTGGTCATCACGGCGCTGTAGGCCAGGTAGGTGAAGCCCAGACCCCCGTACTGTTTGGGAATCATTAGCCCCAGAAATCCTTCTCGCTTCAGGTAGCTCCACAGTTCTGGCGGCAGGTCTTTGCGGCGGTAGATTTCCCAGTCGCTGGCCATGCGGCACACTTCTTCCACGGGGCCATCCAGAAACGCCTGGACCTCTTCGCCCGGTTGGGGATAGGCTTCCGCCAGGGCACGCTCGAAGTCAGGACGGCCTGAGAAAAACTCCCGTTCCACCCAGACGTTGCCTGCTTCGATCGCCGCTCTCTCTGTATCCGAAATGGAGGGCAGCAGCTTCAGCAATTGAATAATTTTGAGAACCCAGGAGGTGACGAGAAGCTGACGCAGCGGTGGCAGATTGAAGATGGCAGCAAGAACACCAAATACTATCCATCCTGCAACCGGAAGTTTAATCCAGTAAAGTAAGCCTGCGGCCAGCAACGTCCACAGCCAGAGGGGCGCGCCTACATAACCCAGAGTGACGACTGCAACAATAACAGAAAGGGCGATCGCCCAAAACAAGTTCTCCATGAGTCATCCCTCAAAGCATTAGATTCTCAAATACGCCAGCAGCGCCCATGCCACCCCCCACGCACATGGTTAACAGGCCATAACGCACGCCCCGTCGCTGCATTTCATGCAGAAGCGTAGCGGTAAGTTTGGCTCCCGTACAGCCGAGGGGATGCCCCAGGGCAATCGCCCCTCCATTCACGTTGACAATCTCCTCGTTCAAGCCAAGATTGCGAATCACCGCGAGGGACTGTGCCGCAAACGCTTCATTCAGTTCAATCAGGCCAATATCGTCGAGCGTTAACCCGACCTGCTTTAGCACTTTGGGAATCGCTGCGACAGGCCCAATGCCCATCACATCTGGCGCAACGCCAGCCACGGCAAAACCGAGCAGTTTGCCTATCGGTTGCAGGTTCAATTCGTGCAGCAGGCGATCGCCCACCAGCACCGTTGCCGCTGCCCCGTCGGACATCTGGGAGGCTGTCCCTGCGGTTACGGTTCCCTGCATGTGGAAAACGGGTTTGAGCTTACTTAAAGCCTCCAGGCTGGTATCGCGTCGGGGGCCTTCATCCATCTGAAAAATCTTCTCCAGCGTTTGCACCCTGCCGTCCATGTACAGCGTTTCGTGCAGCGGGAAGGGAATGATTTCCTCGCTAAAGCGCCCGGACTGAATGGCGTCCAGCGCTTTCTGGTGCGATCGCAGCGCAAAGCTATCCTGGTCAGCGCGAGACACGTCGTACTTCTGAGCCACCTTCTCAGCGGTTAACCCCATCGAAATGTAGACTTCTGGATGATGAGAGAGCAACTCCGGGTTTGGCGCGATATCGTGTCCCCCCATCGGAATCAGGCTCATGGATTCTGCACCGCCTGCGACGATGGCGTCGGCCTGATGGGTGGCGATCGCCTGTGCCGCCATGGCGATGGTTTGCAGTCCCGACGCGCAGAATCGGTTAATGGTGCAGCCTGCCACTGTGTCGGGAAGGCCCGATCGCTGGGCAATAATGCGTCCTAAGTTAAATCCCTGCTCCGCCTCCGGGAAGGCACAACCAAAAATTACGTCGTCGATGTGTTCCGCCTCCAGACCAGGAACCTGCTCCAGTGCGCCTTTGACGGCGACGGCTCCCAGGTCATCGGGGCGAGTGTGGCGCAGGGTTCCACCGGGGGCTTTGCCGACCGCAGTGCGAACGCTGCTGACAATGTATGCATCTTGCATGATGATTCGTCCTTGTAGCGCTTGATGAGTAATTGGAAAAGTTCTGACCCCCCTCAATCCCCCCTTACCAAGGGGGGAAGTTGCTTGGCCCCCT
>JBIKWV010000020.1:0-14128 GCA_044356135.1 Elainellaceae cyanobacterium | reverse complement strand
GTATCGCCCCTCGCCAGCAATCCTCCAGATGCCTCTGGGTGGCCTGCTCCCAGGTTTGGATGCGATTAGCCAGCAGCTCACCGGGTAACGGGTCATCGAGCTGGCGCACGATCAGAATCGCCTGGGGTGGGATGGCCGGGTAAAGTGAAATCCGCTCCAGGGTATCGGTGACCCGCCGCCGCCATTGGTGAACCTGGGGGTCGGCAACGGGCTGGGGCAAGGTCAGGACGACTCGTCCCAGGGTGAGATCGTGGGAGATGGCCGTACTCATTGGATGCCTCCCCGCAGCACGTTGTTCTGGAATCGAGTCATCAGCTCGTTAATGGTTGTTGCCGTATTGGCATCAAGACTTGTGGCTTGATTATCAACGGTGACTGAAATAGCTTGGAGATCTGCTGTTGTTGCACGCGCAACTTGGGCAGGGCGAACGTATTGGGCCTTAAGCTCATTAGTGAGTGCATCTTTAGTTTGTGATGTCAGGTTAGCCTTACTAACACCTTCTGTAATCAAGGCACCATAGGACTCTCCGACGTAATTCGCAGCATTAGTCAAAATAGGGGCGAGTTCTTCAATGGAAACCCCGACCTGATTGGCGAGCTGGCTAGATTCTGTTTCGGCCATAGCCAAGGTCTTGGCTGAACTGTACCCGGCTTCGGCTAATTTAGCGGCCACATCAGGTGATACTTTTTTGAATGTGGCAATGCTTCTATCAGGTGTTGCCATAAATTTTCCTACAGCAAAATCCACTGCCGCCTCTTGTAAAAAGCGGTTTAATGTGGCTTCCTCTACCTTCAGGGTTTGCTTCAAAGTATCTAGTCCTTCTTGAGTCGCTGCCTGCTCACGGAAATCTTTGTTAGTAGCAATGCCTATATCTTTCAGTGCTTTTTGCTGATCTGCAGACATGCTTGTCCCAGAGAGGGTGTAGGATTTCTGTAAGACAGAACTTTGGACATCACTGAGTAGCCGCCCAACAAAACTCTCATTAACCTTAATTCCTTGATCTCCCAACGCTTTAATAATGTTTGCCTTCGAAGCATTAGCAAAGCTAACGAGATCAGCATTACCGTTTACATCTTTGTAGACTCCTTTAAGAATGTCGCTTTCAGTTTTGCTAATACCCACATAGTCCATAAAGCCGTTGCGAAAGTCCTCTTGAAGAACTGATCGAGATTCACTCATTAAGCTCTCGATATATTCAGGACTTTTCTCGAGAACTGTCGCTAGTAAACTAACAGGAGCTGACACAAAGACATCTAGACGATCTAAGCCAAAGTCTGCAAGTCGATTGACAATTGAACGATCAAAGTCTTTTATGCCTGTGCGATCTACTGTGGAGGGAGTCTTTAAGGCATTATCAATTGTAACGACTATTACGGGTATCCCTAAACCATCCTGGAGTTGTACAAAAGCATTGAAGGTTTCGGCAGACTGGGTCGGGTTGAAACTACGACTGATATATAATCGGGGATTCACAATGGGTGATGATGGATAAGTCTCTATTACAGACCCTAAAATATCTTCAATCTGTCTTTCCAGTTCTGAATCATCCACTTTATGCCAATTTTCCGGTGATGGATCTGGGCCCGGAGGTGGCCATTTAGCTTGCCACTCTTTAATAAGTTTTCCCCATTTAGGATCGAACGCATATCTAGATGTTACTACTCCCCAGGGCAACGTCCTTTTGTCAGGTATTTGCTTTGAGCCAGAAGGTTTTTCAATTTCAAGAACACTTTCAGCCTTTAGTATTGCTTCGACGAAATTCAATGAATCGGGTTGAACACTGACTTGGGTTGTCTTTGAAATATAGTTTTTTGAATTGACAGGATTGGCCTTTACTGTGTAAGTACCGACAGGTAAATCATTAAAATAGTAAAGAGTCAAATCTTTTATGTTTACTGCTTGACGCTCTACTGAACTAGGAGTATTAGCATTAGAGGTGCCATATTTTGTTCTCATCTTTTCTATGGTGCTATAGAGCCAGCGAAGATATGGATAATCGGCAACACTTTGAGGCTCGAAGATACTACACTGAGCTGTTTCTATTTTTCCATTTGATTGATTGACTGCCTGTACCGATTGAATACGGTCACTAGACACTAAATTACCTGACTCGGCTAAGACAGTTACCCAAAGATCACCAGTTGCTGTTGCCGAGGGTTGCTGCCCACTGCCGCTCGTCCCACCGACTGCTTGCTCCAAAGCGATTGGAGGACGGCGCACAAAAAGTACATAAGGAGCATCCGCTGGAGATCCCTTAAAGGTGTAGACATCAACTTTGTCTTGACTTGGTTTAATCGGTTCCACAAACAATGATGTGTGGAAGAAACTGCGTATCAAGGTTGGATTCTCAAATTCCGGTGGATTAAAGGTTCCGCTGAGTCCAAAAAAGGTACTCAGATTAAACCGCTGACTGTCCTGAGTGTTGCGTTGAATCGGCAAAAAACCAGCTGCAGGCAAGTATTCAAAATAGGTGGCAGCGCTCACATTGGCAGGCGTAAGGTTGGGGTTATTGCGGAGGTCTTCTAAATGGTTCTGGAATTGTAGGAAAAAGGCAGCGGCTTCCATGGCTCGTCGGGAACTGACAAACTGAGTCAAGATTTCGTCTATCCACTGACTCTGCCCCGATGGAAAGCACCCTAAGCGAATGGCTGAAACACAGGGACGTCGCACTGCCCACATATCGACAAATTGCACCTGATTGCCCTGAAACTGCAAAACCGCCAGGGGCACATCACATTGAGTTAAACGAGCATTACTACCAGTTCGTAGATTATCCACCAGGCCATACTGGGCTGGCATATCGAAGGGATTGCTAGCATATCTTGCCAGGGTGTCTGTGCCGAAACAGGCATGGGCCAGACGACTGCGGCTTTTAGGGTCGTTGGGCAAGATAGGTGTCACAAAGTCGTTATTGGTCAACGGCACCAACTTAAATTGCACCCCAAGCTGTTCATAGCGACTGGTGCAGGTGGGTTGTCCATTAGAGCCATTGTGGGAGGCTTTTTCGGTGGAGGGTTGAGTGGCATTGGTGAGGGCCAGCAGGTAATAGTCAGTGTCTAATTTGCTGGTCAAGGTCATGGCGGGGGGTAGCCCACAAGGGGCAAAGGGCGAGGTGGTTGTGGCTGGGGTTTGGGCCACCAGTTCCACGGTGGTGTCGGTGGGCAAGGGCAACGCATCGCCCCGGCGGTTGATGGCTAAGCCGCTAGACACCTCTAATGCCAACCTATTTTTTGAGAGTGTGACGTTAAGCCCATAGACGACACCCTCACCCATGGCCTGGGCCAGGTAGCGAGACCAGTTGAGGTTGGCCGCTTGCTCCTCTTGCAAGTCCTGGGCGGTGAGAATGCGCCCGTTAAAAAAGTTGGGATGTTGAATATTGGAGTCGAAAACAGATTCTAGAAATTGTGCGTTCATTGGGCTACCTCCCATCTCAACTCGGCCATGAGTAAGTACACGGGGAAATCAGTAGGAGTCAGTTCTAGATAAACCACCAGATAGTCAGCCGGTGAAATGTTTTCCCCATCCATTGGAAGAGGAGTGCTTGAACTTAATCTAAGAAAATTGTTGTGTTTATGTACGGTTATAGGCAACCTTGCTGTTTGAAACGGCGGCCCCGGTACTTGATTTTGTGGACTGTCCCATAGTGAAAGAATGGCACCCTCTTTTTCGGAGGGCTCACCTGGCAAAATTGAGCTTGACCATCTCCAATGGACTTGCCACTCACATTCTCCAGACAAGTTTTCACCAGGAGGGTTAGCAGCACAATATAGCCGTAAATGAAATACTGGTGTTTTTTCGCCCGGTGCGCTACATGGACGCAACATGCTGAAGGTCGCTACCCCACCCATTTCTTGACGACCTTGTTTTGCAGGAAATTCAAGTACTGGGTAACCGCCAGCGACATTGTTGCTTGCGACAAGACGGGGTATAGGACGTTGAGGTCTACCGTCTCTTACGTCTTCATAGGGCTGCATATCGTTGGGGCGAATGATGTGCTGATTCAGCCCTGGGTCTGCAGGTCCTTGTGGGCCTTGTGCTCCTGCAGGTCCTTGTGGGCCTTGTGCTCCTGCAGGTCCTTGTGGGCCTTGTGGGCCTTGTGGGCCTTGTGGGCCTTGTGGGCCTTGTGGGCCTCTTATGCCACCTTGTAGCAGCAGTTCTTGCAGCAGCCGGGTAGGGAGCAGGTAGGGACGTTGTAACTGTTCAACAGATAGAGTGGCTTCATCTACCTCATGGTTAGCTGTCAATTTAAACTGCAATGCAGCTAACAAAATGCAATCATCTTCTTTTTGCTGATAAGTTTTTGCCTGTTTATCCCAATGTTCTTGAAGAGTTTGTTGGAGGCCTTCCTTTGCTTCAAGAGTTGGCACTTGAATATCAAGAGCATCAATCTCTTTTAAGCTATTTGTGAGTAGATAACGATTTAATGTTTCCTTGATTGCATCGATTTCAGGATCCGAAGGGATAGCTACACGCTCTGCGTCAATGCTAATTCTTGCCAGTACCCTGTATAAAGGATCGTAAATTTCATCCAGTTTAGGCCGACTATTGGTCACCCAGTAGCGAAAGACCTCGCGCAAGATATCCCGATACTGGCTTGCGGGAATAACAATTCTATTGCGTTCCCCTGGCCCAGGGTCATCAATAGCCTGACAGAGTCTGTGGACTAATGCATCGAACTCTGCATCGGTTAAAGCTACTGCATCAGGATCAATATCCAACTTGGCCATCAGGTTTCCGATCACCCTGACCTGTTCCTCCTCATGCTGCCTGGGCCGCTTGGCCACCAACTTCGGGTCAAACACATCTCGAATGCGGGTGGGCTTGCGGGTATTCTTATTTGGGCGACAGGGATCTCCCAGAATGGGTTGTTCCTCGGTCTCGCAGGGGCGATAGCAAAGGGTGACATAGACAGCGAAAACAGTGTTGGGATCAGCACGGTTAGCTTTTGAATCAACTGGTTGTAGACTGCTGTGGTTATCTTTTAACCAATCGTTCAAACGAGCGCATTGATTTACGTCAACATGAACCTCGCGCCCTTGTGGGTCGATGGCTAACCCCGGTTCCACCTGAATCTTTAAGTTTTCACCAGTGCCTTGGGTTTTAACCTCCAGCCCCCAGACCGCGCCATAGCCATGCAAACTGCGATTTTGCAAACGCGACTTGTGCAGCAAATAGGCTTGCTCTTGCTGAAACTCCTTAACGCCGAGTACCTGGCCCAGCACATAGTTCATGCGCTCATGGACATTAAGCTGATTAAAGTCATTACAAAGGTCGAACGGGTGAGACATGGTTTTTCCTCCTGGTTACTCGGCGATCACCGTTCGGGTGGTGAGGGTGTAGGGAAAGGTTGCGCCCAAGGCTCCGGCGGCCAGAGCAGTTTGGCCCAACTGGAAGGGTTCAAAGCGGGCTCCCTGACCCAAAACCGTATCCAGACCCAGGCGCACCTCCCCAACTCGGAAGAGCGCCCAGTAGCGTTTGATGTCAAACAACGTGTGGGCGGGTTTTTCCAATTCAACGATGCGCTCCACCAGCCGCAGGGTTTCGGCCTCCAGGGTGGTGGGCACCATCACGGTGAAACGATGGGCGCGCGCCTGGGCGTCTGTTTGCACGTTACCGGTGGTGGCGACCGATTGCTCCGTCGGGTCTCCCAGGGCCACCCCCGGATGAGTGCGGGTCCGAAAGCGCTCGATAATGCGCACGGTCGGATAGCGCTCATGAATGTCATCGCGAAAAATGTCTAACCCCAGGTTGGGGTAGGCCGTCAGCAACACCGCCTGCATTACCCCTGCCAGGGTGCCCCGTCGCTGGAAGAAGTAGGGAGCCTGGGCAATCAACAGCCTTCGCTGATAATCAGTCCAGGCCGGTTCCATCGCCAGTCCCAACCATCTCCCCAGCCAGTCCACCGCCTCTGGGGGCACAGTGCGCACATCCAACAGATATTGGGCCTGGGCAATCAGCCCCTCCAGGGTGGTGAACAATCCTTCGGGGTTAGCCAGAAAGTTTTCTACCATCTGCATCGACACCGGCTCCTGCTGGTAGACCGCAGGCAGGTACTGTTTCAGGTAAGAGAATCGGGGATAGTGGACTCGCATGGCCCGTACCCTGGGGGTGTGGCGTCCATCCCCCCGCAGGGTCAGGCGAATTTGCAGGTAGCGCCCTTGCGTCTTTTGCAACAGCAGTTCCCAGGTGCCCGTGTGGGGTTGCATCAGCTCTGTGTCGTTCCACAACTGGGTGTAAGGCACCTCGCTGCCGGTGGGGCGGAGGTAGGGGGTTGGCTGGGAGCACCAGGGTTGCTGGAGCAGCATGGCTGGGGTTTCTGCGGCCCGAGTGTCAACGGTCAAGCGGGTCTCTGGGGGAATGCAGGCATCCAAACAGAGGCGATGCCATACACAGCCGGGGTCTCGCCCGTCTAGAAGTCCGTCATTAAAAGTGGGGGAGGTGAGCAGTTGGGCATAGGGTTGATATTGTTGGCGGGGCAGGGCAGCAAGGGTCAGCCATCGCTGCACCTGGTTTTGCCGCTGGTGGTAGTAGACTTGTGCAGCCGCCCAGTCCGCGACGATCGCCACGCCAGAAAAATGCCGCATGGGGTAATACTGCCGCTGCAAGCTGAGGCTGAAAGTGGGGAGCGTCAGGTCAACCCGCAGGGCATAGGCCTGGTTGCCTTCGATATCGGTCACCCACAATGTCCCCTGGAGAAGAGATTGCCCCGCTGAATTGCGATCGGGCCGGTAGGCAATATCGTGGCCGCAGATGAACTCCAGACCCAGGGAAGTGGGGTTGGCATTACCCAGGTTTCGTGCCCGTAGCTCAATCACCTGGGGTGAGAAGCTGCCGTCTGCGCTAAAGCGCCAGAGCTTCGAGGGTTGCAGGGGAGGGAGTTGATCCAGAATCCAGAAGGAACCATCTGGCAAAGACTCAATGGCAATGGGATCTGTAACCTCATTCTGACCGTGAGGCAGTTCGATAGGCCGGGGTTGAGCTGTAGAAGGATAGCGCAGTATAGGGCCTGACTGGGGTTGAAAGGTCAATGAAGAACCTGGGGTTGGCAGTTCTGTGGGCACCACCTGGAAGTTCTGATCCAATCGCCAGATGAGATGGTGTTTCCGATCCAATACCAGCAGTCCGCCATCGGGCAGAGCCGTCAAATCAAAGGGAGTCGTCAACTCGTTTGCAGGGTCGGGGGGAGGAGGCAGCGGCAACCGCACATAGCCCCCATCCCAGGCATACAGGTCAAATACCAGGAGACTGCCAGTGGAAGGAGACCCCACCACCAGGTAGCCGTCTCGGGTGATGGTGAGCCCGGCCAGGCGATCGGGGGATCTGGTCTCTGGGGCCGCGACCGGTTGAAAGGTGATCGAGGTCGAAGGCTGACAGCCATTCGGGGGGGTGGGAAAAAGGACCTCTGATTGGGGGGCATTGTGCCATTGGGCTCGAATCAGAGTTGGCCTTTGATCAGACCCAGCAGTGAGATCATCCTCCAGCCAATACCAGTGCCCATAGGCGTCACAGGCGGCCCCTCGCCGTTGTTCGGGAGTGAGGCCTGAGGCTCCCTTTTGCTTAAAGGTGTAGAGAATGGGCTGCAAGCGCAGAACTTCGTGGTCAGCATCGTAGTCCCACCGTTGTTCTCCGTCGCCATCATCCGTGAGGCAATGGTTCCAGTCGGCCTGCCCCAGCAACAGATGGTATCGAGTGCCATTGACGTCTAACATGGCTCAACACCTCTCCGGTAAGACGGGTATGGGCGTCCAGGTTTGCCCTGGGGGCAGGTCACTGGCTGCCGTGGGGGCATTACGCAGATTAGCCAGGGGCACCGCCTGCCCCACCTCTACCGCTACAGCCACCAGGCGGGGCAAGGCTAACCCGGCCATCGGTACGCTGGAGACATTATTTTGGGTCTTGGTCCCCAGCCATAATTCGCCGACGGATCGCACCCCATCCACCCGGGCTACCACCGCCTCCAGCTCTGGCTGACGAACAGCGGTTTCTAGGGGCCAACCGGTGCCCTGGCGCTCCCCAGGCAAGGGATACCCCCCACGCAAGGGGGAGAGGAACTCGAACAAGGCCTGCCGGACCGCATCCCGGACCGGCCCAGTGGCATATCCCCCCACCAGGTCAATGCCCGCCGAGACCCAGATATCCACGTATAGGGGGCCACGCACATGCAACTCTGTCGTGATCAGGCGGCGAACCTGCAAATGCTGGCAAACGGTCTCTAAGAAGAACTGGTCTGGCCTGGGGGCCGCATTGTAAGCAGCGCTGTAGGGAATCACCATGACCGTTACCACCCCAGGAATTTTGCCTGCCGTGGGTTGGCTGGGGTCAAACAGGGGCAGAATCTCGACCCGGCCCCGAGTTAGGTCAACCCCTGGGGTTTGCTGGGCAATGTCTTTGAAATCCTGGGCAGAAACCAGGCGATCGCGGTGTTGGATCTGGCGGGGAATGGATTTTTCGGCAGCGGTGACTGTCTGAGCGTCGTCGCCGCCCCAGGTGCCCAGGGGGTTAGTGACGGTGTAGCCAGCCGGTAACTGGGGGCTGCGGTTAATCATGCCCACGCCCACGTTACCCTGGCGTCCCCCGCCAAAGGCATAGTTAGCAATGATGCGCACCCCTCGGGCGGGCCGTCGGCCATGGGCTCCGTCACCAAAGCGAATCACCCCCGACTCTGGTTCCAGGGTAAAGACATTCAGACGAGACTCCGCCGTGTCCTTAACGTCTGGTTTGACCGGGTAAAGGGGCCGACGCGGGTCTTGTTTGGGTACCTCGGGGTCAGCCGCCAGCAGGTCATTGATGGGGTACCACCGCTGCGGCTCTTGCCCGTCGCCCAGGGTAAACAATTCCACCGTCTCGGGCAGCACTGGCCTGTTCGCCAACTGCACCTGCTGGTCGGGTTCGCCGGTGCCAGTGCCGAGCACTTCTCCCGTTCCTGGGACCCTTTGCTGCACCATGGTGGCATTGATGCCCAACCAACTGAGCTTGACATTGGTTGGATTCTCGACGCGCAGGCGCAGCCAGGTGACGATGCGATCGCGCAAATTGGTATCGGTCAGAGCCGGAGGATAGTCCCCTGTCCCCTCCAGCCCGGGTTCCATGGCATTCCAGTTTGAGAGGTCTAATTCACTAGCTTTGGGCAGGGTCAGCTCTAGCAGACAGGGGGAATTGAGCGCAGAGCCTTCTAGAATTCGGGTTGGCAGGGGCTTGTAGTTGGCCAACTCAACCACCGCAGCATCGGCAATTTCCCACCGCACAGATGCCTGGTCGGCTGGTTGATGGACCTCTCCCGCAGACACTACGGCCCCGTCCTTGTCCTGGTAGGGCATCAGTCCAACCGTAAGAATTCTACCCGCTACAGCACTTCTTACCGACTCAACCTCGGAGGCCTGTCTGGCCAGCAGCGCGATCCATAAACACCCATCAACGGTGTCGGCCAAGTCGATGATCGGGAGTTCTCCATCGGCGGTCGGTTGCGGCACCAAACTCGTTTCGTAGAATGCCGGGGACGTTTTAGCCCCTGTTTGCGGATCGGCCAGCAAGTCGGCGTATAACTGGGCGTAGAGTTGGGCCCGTTGGGTATCTGCGGCGGTGCCGCTGGTTGCCAGTTTTTGCTTCCGAAAAATCCCGGCCTCCACCGGCAGCACCTCTAACCCGTGGGTGGTTTGAAATCGTACCTGCCCGGCCCGCACATCAATATGGTCAGGTAGGGCTTCGCTGCTCAACGGCCCTCGGGCATTGGTAATCGTGATCAAGCCTCGGGCTGGGGATGCTGGCTGTAGGGGAATCCCCAGCAGTTGCAAAAACTTGAGCCGGTTGCGATCGGGGATTTGGTTCGCCCGGTAGAGGATGCTCTCCGTCATAAAGGCGAACAGTTGGATCAACGTCACCCCAGGGTCGCTTTCGTTAAAGTTGGTCCATTCCGGGTTATGCACCGGGATCCGCGCCAGGGCGTCACGCAGAATATCGGCGTAGTTGCGGTTGTCCAGGGATGGTTCGTTGAGTGGCATGGGTGACCTCCTTTAACTCCCCAGGTTGATAGTCAAAGACAGTCGTTCGGCTTCTCGGGTGGCCACCAGCTCGTACTCCAGGGTGATCACCACCGCCTCAGGGTCAGTGGGGTCTTCCTCCACCGCTACGGTCTGCAGCCGAATCCGGGGTTCCCAAACGGTCAACGCTCCTTCAACCCGTTCTTGAATCAGGCGGCGAGTAGCGGTGGTGTTGGGCTCAAATAAAAATCGTCCCAAGCCTGCCCCAAAGGACTGCAGCATTAACCGCTCCCCCACTTCGGTTTGGAGAATAATCTGAATCGATTCTCGAATATTGGTCGGACCCTCTGACCAGGCCCACTGCCCGTTGGGTCCCAGGTGCGGTGGAAAGGCCAGGCTGCGTCCATAAAGTTGGCCTGCATTCATGATGACGACCCCTTTGCTTTCAAACCGGGTAATGGCAGACAGAAGATCAGGTACGGTACCCACTTGAAGATCACATCCAGCAACAGCACGATGATGATCAGCAGAATCAGGGCACAGAGGGTAATGATGGGAATCGAGAGGGTACAGATCATGCCAAACGTCCCCGCCCCACTTTCACAACCCGTCACATTGGTATCCGGTAAGTCTTTATGAAACGGCCAGGGCAAAACCGAGCGCACCAAATCGCCAAAGCTCAGGGAACGGGCTCGACCTACCTGACAGGC
Organism: Elainellaceae cyanobacterium; assembly: GCA_044356135.1. Lineage (GTDB taxonomy): Bacteria > Cyanobacteriota > Cyanobacteriia > Elainellales > Elainellaceae > CAZVXA01. The sequence goes on along the minus strand of JBIKWV010000020.1, from coordinate 3,441 downwards.
CAGGGTGTCTGACATAATGAACATGGTGTTTTTAGCGAACTTACGCAGCCCCGCTGGGGTGGTATCCACCGGTAGGGGAATGCGAATGGGGCGGGCCGGGGCATCGGGGTCGTAGTAGGAGGCCATCTGAAACGCTTCGCTGGCCTCACTGACCACCGTGGGGCGGATGCTGGGAGGGCAGTTGGGGCGTTCGTAGACACAGCGAATGACAAAGCGATCGTTCGTGTAGTCAGAACTCTGGGTAGTGAAGGAAATGGCTTGGGCGCTAGGGATGAGGGGAATGGGCGCTATTGGGGCAGGCGAAGACTTTTGCAGACTTTCGGTGAGAGCACTTTCTACCGCCTTTTCCAATTTAGATTCCCAATCAGAAAGTTGGAACAAACTTGGTTGGCTGACTAGATCGCGTACATCACGACCACAAAGCAAAAACTTGGTAGTTGGCCAGTCAGAGGAGCCCTCTTTGTATTCGGCAGTAGCCCTCTCTAATTGTTGCCGAGATGTTGCTCTGCAGATTTCTTGCAGAGCCCTGGATAGACTGATTCCATTTTTTGACTCAAGTCCTTCTAGCTTATTGAGGGAAATCTCTTTGGTCAAATCACTCGCGGTATTGCTAGTTTCTGGCTTAAAGTTTGCCTTCTGAAGCGTTTCGACAAGAAGCTTTCCAGATATTCCATTGGGGACACTAGAATCTGGATTTTGGTTGATAAAATTCCATATCTCTGGCAGATAGCTCCTTAAGTAATCGGCAAAGTCCAGCAGCACATACCAGGAGGCAGTTTGTAGCTTATCTCGTGTTCTGTTGACCGCTTTTTGAAGTTCCTTATGCTGTTCTATTCTTTGTTTTTCCGTAAGCTCTTTTACTTTTTCGGAAAACTGTTTCCAACTTTCGGTGATGCTATTTGCTTCCTGCTCCCATAAGCGATTGATATTTTGCCAGGGTGCAATCACATCCATGGCCAGAACAGTCAGAAGTTGCTGGACTTTTTCCTCGATCGCTAAACTGTTACTGCCTGAGGAACTAGCCGTTGACTGTCTCCTGGCATTCATATAGGCTTCGCGTCCGGAGACGGGCACTAGCCCGGCAAACATGCGCCGCTGGTAGCCATCGGCCTCGCTGTAGGTCACCGGGAACATGGGAAAGGTTTGTTCCCCAGTGATCATCTGGTAGATCTGCCCTGTGGCCAGGGGCTGCCAGGCTCCATTGACCAGAGCATGCTCTTTCACCTGGTTATCCGCGAGATCTTGCATGCTGCGGCGCAGCACAAACCCGACTCGCTCACCCCGTCCCAGGTTCAGGGTCTTGTCGGGCAATCCAGGAATTCGGCAGACCAGATTGGCGGTGACCAGGTAAAAGCGCTGATGGGCGGGTTGATAGAGCTTGAGCGGTTGCCCGGCCAACTCAGGATCCACTGGGCCAGTTCCAGGCGGTGAGGTCAGGGGCCGACGCCAGGTTTCTTGCCGCGCTTGCCAGTCCTTGAGGCGTTCTGGGGTGGTGGTGGCCACCGCTAAGAAATCCTCCATAAAGGTGTCGGTAGCAAAACGCAGCAGGGTGGGCCGTTTCAGCACCTGACTGCGATTAGGCGCAGTGCTCAGCCCTTCCCAGAAGGGGGAAGCGGTCAACCATTGCACCGGGTGCCCTCGAAGAGATTGTGGGGTGGCAACTACCATATGTTTCCGGCTCCTGGGGTGTAAACAGAACTGATGGTGGTGTTGGTGATGTTGGTGTCAGATTGCACCACACCGCTGAATTTGCTCATGCCCGAATCGACGGTGACCATACCTGCAGATATTTTCAGCATGGTGGCATTGATGGTTACGTTCGCGTTGGAACTGAGGGTAATCCCTGAAGCATCAAGCTTGACCTGATTGCCATTGGCATCGGTCATATCAATACTGGCTGGAGCATCCGAGCAGACCACCGTTTGCCCGCCTGGGGTTTCGATAGTGAACTGAACGCCCCCATCGGTATCGTCAAAGGTGACTTTGATGCCACTGCGGGAGGTGATGGAACGAATATTGTTGTTCTGATCCATCCGTTCTGGGGGGGTATCGACCCCATTCCACAGAGTCCCCACCACAATGGGCCGACGCGGATCTCCCGCTTCAAAGGCAACCAGCACTTCATCCTCTGGTTCGGGAATAAACCAGGCTCCTCGCTGTTGACCAGCCATCATGGTGGTTATCCGTGCCCAGGGTGCATAGGCGTTGGCTTCAGCATCCGTTACCCAAGGTAAGTTCACCTGCACCCGACCCTGCCCATCGGGATCCTGCACATTTTTGACCAGAGCAGAATAAACCCCGTAGAACCGCCCGCCTTCACCGGTTATGGGTGGAGTGGGTAAGAAGCCATTGGTCATGCCCCGATCTGTCATGGCTGGCCTCCCGTGTTCCCCATCCCTGGGCGCTCGACAACAAATTCGGTGGTATATCCCCCACCTGGTTGCCGACTAAAGCTATGGCGCACTTCAGTCACATAGTAGGGGCCGCTAAAGAGTGGTCCCAGGTTTTGCAGATTGATCACCCGGCCTACTCGAATGCGGGCATCCCCCCAAGCGATGCCGGTGCCGACCACAAACCGTCGTGCCTGGGCTCGAAAGGTCGCTTCAGCTAAAGACTGGGCTTCCTCTGTAGTCAGCGGAACTTGCTCGGCAATGCGATCTACCCGGTCTCTAAACTTAGCCTGGATAATGCTGGCCCCGCTGGCATCGCCATTCAGCTCGCTACCCAGCAGATTATCCGTAGCGGCAAAGCTGATGGCATCCTTGGCCTTGACATCCCAGCCACTCACCACCACCTGGGTGTACTGATTAGCCGTATCGGCAATCACACTGAATTCTAGAAGCCCATGCTGATAGGTCAAACTCCAGGTATCTCGCGATCGCTGGCGAGAAAGTCGATCTTGTACGTGGAGGGTGCTGCCTTGTATCCAAATTTCCGCCGCTAATCGCCGTGCCCGCTCTCGCATAAAGGCTAAATCGCTCTGGTTGAGCTGAGCAATGACTTGATGGGTAGGTCCCTGAATCTTAATATCAGCTTTCAAACGATGTTCCTGGGCAATTTGTTCAAAAACATCAGCATCGGTGACTTGCTCAAAGGTGCGGCTGCGTCGGGTAACGCGCAAACTTTGGGCATCGTCTTCAGCTAGAACAACGATTTGTGGTGGCTCACCCTGTAAAAATTGTCCTTCGATGGCGCTAATGCGGCCTTGAAAGACCTCCTCTTGCCCCTCATCGGCTCCCAAGGAAACGATTATTGGGTTACCAAAGTCCAACAGTTGCCGATCAAAGTAAAGATAGTCCGCCCCACTGCCGAGATCGCCCCAGTTGCCAAAACGAGCTTCACAGCGATATAGACCTGGCGTAGTTTCTTCAACCATCAGGGAAAGCAGCCCGGCATTCAAACGAGGCTGAGGCTGCCCTTTAATCTCAAGGACAGGTTCTG
>JBIKWV010000574.1:0-4131 GCA_044356135.1 Elainellaceae cyanobacterium | reverse complement strand
ACGAAGCGCGCCACACTAACCAGGCAAAGTTTCTTTGGTGGACGACTAGTGGGTCATTTGGCATGGGTATCGCCCTTCCTGGCATCTTGCCCGTCTGGGCGGGCGGGACGCCCACCCCACAGAGGGATGGCGATGAGCAAAGCAAATGACCCACTGGTACTGTAGGCGCAAGATTCCGAAGAAACAGGGCATTCTCTAGTTGACCTCTGAGATTCTTGCGCTATGGCATTCACCGAAGAGCAATTCGATGCCCTGGTCAAACAACTCGAAACGATCGCGCGCCAGCAGCCCCAGACCTACAAATTCCGGGTGGGAATGCTGGCCCTACTGGGCTATACCTACATCGCTCTGGTGCTGGTAGGGCTTCTGGCAGTGGTAGCACTGCTGGTGTGGCTCGCCTTGACCTCCCGGCGGATTAACGGTGCCATTTTGCAGCTAGGCATCGTAGTGCTGATCATGGTGTTTCTGGTGGTGCGATCGCTCTTCGTCTCATTTCCGCCACCTGAAGGATTGGAGCTGAACCGCACCCAGACCGAAAACCTGTTTGCAATGGTCAATCAGCTTACCACCCAACTGCAGGCGCTGAAGGTTCACCATATTCTGTTGACCCGCGACTTCAATGCCAGCGTCGTCCAGGTGCCCCGGTTGGGAATTCTTGGCTGGTATCAGAATTACCTGATTGTGGGCCTGCCGCTGATGCAGGCGCTCTCTGTAGAGCAGTTCCGCGCTGTGCTGGCTCACGAACTGGGGCATCTCTCCGGCAACCACAGCAAGTTCAACGGCTGGATCTACCGCGTCCGTAAAACCTGGGTACAAATCCTGCAAAGCTTCTACCATAGCGGCAACCACTCCGGATCACTCCTGTTCACCCCCTTTTTTAACTGGTACACTCCCTTCTTCAATGCCTATTCCTTCGTGCTGGGACGAATGAACGAGTACGAAGCCGATCGCTGTGCTGCAGAACTGGCAGGAGCAAAAAATGCTGCCGGGGCGCTGGTTGCTGTAGAGGTGCGATCGCGCTTCCTGGAAGAGTCCTACTGGAAATCGGTGTACCAGCGCGTGAAGCAGGACATCGAACCTCCAGCAGCCACCTATACCAACCTGCTGACCGCCCTCAAAACGGATCCCGATCCCATGCAAGCTGAAGTATGGCTGAATCAGGCATTTAGCCGCAGAACTGATAATGCCGATACCCATCCCTGCTTGAGCGATCGCCTGGAAGCGCTGGGAGTTGATCCCTCTCAGCGAGAAGAGCTGCCGTTTTCTGTGGAAACAAATCAGAGTGCTGCCGAGCAATTGCTGGGCAAATTTCTGCCTGAAGCGCTGACGCGATTTGACGAAGCCTGGAAACTTGAAGTCGAAACCCCCTGGCGACAGCGGTATGCCTATGCTCAAGAGATCCAGCAACAGCGACAGGCGCTGGAAGCCAAAGCCGAGACCGAAGACCTGACACAGGAAGAAGCCTGGAACCGGGTGCAGTGGACGTTGGAGTTGGAGGATGCAGCCCTCGCGCTGCCCCTGGTCACGAAGTTCCTCGCCACTTACCCTGACCACGCAGCCGCCAACTATACCCTGGGCCAACTCCTGCTGACCGACCAGAATGCCGATGGTGTCGCCCACCTGGAGCGAGCAATGGCCAAAGACCCCATGCTGACCCTCTCCGGTTGCGAACTGATTTATGCTTTTCTGAAACAGCAGGGGCGACTCAAGGAAGCCCAGACCTACGTCGATCGCTGGGAACAGCAGCAAAAAATCCTCGACCGGGCCAATCACGAACGCATGGTGGTGAGCGATCGCGACACCTTCACTCCGCACAACCTGACCCCGGGCACTATTGCCCCCCTGCGGCAGCAACTCCAGAATTTCCCCCAGGTCAAAGAAGCCTACCTGGTGCAAAAAGTGGTGGCCCATCTCCCGGAAACCCCACTATATGTGCTGGCGATCGTCCGTAAGGCAAGCTGGAGCGAGCTAAATTCTGAACAGGCCAACAATGCTTTTCTGGATCAGCTCGCCAACGAATTACAGTTTCCCCAGAGTGGATTTCTGATCGTGCTGGCCACAAATGCGCTACGCCAGAAAATCCGCAAAGTAGAGGGTTCGCAACTCCTGTGATCTGGCGATTCTACGAGAGGTGAGAAGGGGAGCGGGCTACGCCTGCGCCCCTTCTCACAAACCCTCTCACAACTCATCGAGAACTGCTATATCATGTCTGCTGAACCCCCAATTGCCCATCACCCATTACCCACTACCTGAAGAATGCAATCTTCGTTAACCAGCCGATTCAGAGGAACCCTGCTGGGTGCAGCGATTGGCGAAGTGCTGGGGGAAAATGTTCAGCAGCGGGGGCAAAAGCTCCGATCGCCCGATTGGTTCACTGTCGATCGCTGGGGCTTTGCTTCTCAGGGAACAACCAACCAGAGCTGGGTGCATCTGACTCTGAAAATTGCCCAGGCATTGACCCTGAATCATCGCTGGCAATCCGACACCCTACCCCAGAGGGTGCCCGACTCCCCACAGCAGGCAGGACTGGCGATCGCCACTCTCCCCCTTGCCCTCTACTACCACGACGACCTCACCCAACTGCGATCGCATCTTTCCGCCACGTTTTCGGCTGAACATGGCATTTCTGAAACTCGACTGGGTATCGAAGCGATCGCCTCTACCCTCTCACTCGTGTTGCATGAGCAGTTGGTTCCATCCCTCCTGATCGATCAACTGCTGTCGGAACTGGATTTACCCATCGACCTGCGGTTCACTCAGCAACTGACGCAGGTGCGGGATCTCCTGTTGAGTAGCGACTGCTCGGCGATCGCCATCCGCCAACTACGTGCCCTCCCTCCTGGGAAAACACTGGCCATTGCGATTGCCCTCTACTGCTTCCTCAGCACCCCCGAAGACCCCAGGCTCTCGATTCTAAAAGCCGCTCGTCTGGGCTACCTGCCTCCCCTGACCTGTGCCCTGGTCGGCGCACTTTCCGGCTGCTACAACGGACTTGAGGACTTACCGCTGCACTGGCGGCGCTCGCTCGCTACTGCAACGGGTGCCTCTGGCACTACTACTACAGAACGAAACCCCCAAGTCATTGCCGATCAGTTGCTGTTGTCCTGGTCGGGCATCGTACAACCTGCGGAAAGCCAGGTTGCAGCACTGGCGATCGCGGCTCCCAGAGTCATCCGCCCCCGCTAATCGATATAGCGCTTTTCACGTCGGTGAGGTAAGAGGTGCAGGAGTGACACCCCTGCACCCCTTACTTTCTGGAGGATAAACCCTATGGATCGTGAACAAATTAACCTGCAATTGTTTTTGAGAGAGTTGCAGCTAAGCCGCACCTCTCTCGAAAACAGTTCGGTTTTATTTAATTCGCGATCCTATGTAGACGGCACCAGCCGTTTCTTCAGGGATTCTGACCGACGTTTTGCAGTTTGATTTTTCGGTTCGATTTTGAGCGCCTGTTCATACATCTCAACAGCCTGCGCGATCAGTTGCTTCTTCTCGTAGGCAAAGCCCAGGTTGTTCATCGCAACAACGTAAGCGGGCATCTTGTCGAGCGCTTCTTTGTACTGACGAATCGCCAGGTCGTACTGCTCCTGGGCAGCATAGGCGTAGCCCAGCGCATTGTAGATAATGGCAATGTTTTCGTTCCCCTCCAGGTCTTTCGACTTCAAGGCTTTCTGGAACTGGGCGATCGCCTGAGAAAACAGCTTCTTATCCAGCAAAATACTACCCAGTTCGTAATACTCCTGAGCTGTCCCTTTGTCCGTGGTTACTTTTTTCTGGAGGCGATTCAGCGTCCCCTCAACTCTCCGAGTGCGCAGGATTTGTCGGAATAGTGCGACGCCCGCAATCACCAGCAAAAGCACCAGAACGCTCAAATAGACTACTGGAAGGGCTTTATCGTCCATAGGTCTTAAATCAGATTTTTCACAGTCTTCCTGTTCCCAGCCTACACCAGAATCGCTTACACCAGACTGATGAGCTGGCGGCGTCAACTGCCCCAGGTTTAAGCCCTAAAACCCATCAAGAGGAGTGACGCACTGGGTAGAAGATTTCTAGCAACAAAATGAAATAACTGGAGTTTTGACTATTTTTCCTGTAATGCCGCGAAACGCCCTCTCAGAGGGCGTTTCGCGG
>JBIKWV010000573.1:0-4138 GCA_044356135.1 Elainellaceae cyanobacterium | reverse complement strand
AGACCGACCACCACCCCCCGCACGCCCCCCCGATTGACGATGCCCTGGAGTTCTGTTTTGACAATGCCCTGGATGGCGGCTTCCAGATTTGCCGGAGAGGTGGCCTTGACCCGATCGATAATCACCTGGTCAATATTGAGAATCGGGATCGCCTGAGCCACGATCGCCTCCAGATCTTTCTCCAGATAGCGTTCCAGCACCAGGGCCAGTTCCTTACTCACGGGCTGCAAGGACTGGTTCACCACCTCCGAGGCGCGAATCCGGTTGAGCAGCAGCACCGCCACCTGTTCCCAGTCCACCGACTCGCTCAGCTTCTGGAACAGATCCTCACCCCGCGTCTGGATGTAGTCGCGCACCACCTCCCGCAGAGTTTTCCGCAGTTGCCGCACGGTGGAGACCGGGAGGGTTTGCAGGGACAGATTTTGCAGCCACTCGCGCAGGCGGGTACGAACGCTGAGGGTCTGAACCAGTTCAATCAGCAGGGCGTTGCTGGCCTCCCGCTCGTCCAGGAAGTGCGATCGCAATCGAACCAGTGCATTCCGCACGCCAAACAGATTGGCCACGACCCAGTAGGTGCCGCTGGTCTTCTCTCGGAAGCCTTCATCAATGATTTGAATATTGCGATCGGTGAGAAAGTCCACAATTACCTGCCGCAGCACATCGGGGGGGAGAACCACCTCCAGCATCCAGCGGGAGAGCTGATCCGCCTGCGCCGTCGAAAGCTGAAACTCCAGGATGACCTGATCGAAGAGCTGATTGAGCTGCGTCTCCAGAAAATCTTCTCGCCGCGCCAGGACTTTAATCAATCGGGGGAAGGACTGCCCCAGGAGATCCTTGAGGATATTGGCCAGAATCCTGGTAGTTTTCTGTTCGTTATCCTGCCGTACCTGATCCAGGGCCAGCTCCAGCAGCCATTGGATGGCGGCCTGTACACGCTCCACCTCAAGCAGTCGGCGCGCCAGGTTTTGCAGTTCTTCCGGCGTCAGCAGCGACCCCATAATGGCGTTTGAGATGCGCTGCGCCAGCCGTTCCTGGTTACTGGGAATCAACCCCGGTGTAAACGGCAGCTTCCGTCCGGCGATGTAGATCGCCCGGTAGGGACGGAATAGCATCCGAATGGCGATGTCATTGGTGAAGTAACCAATGATCCCACCCAGGACTGGAGGAGCAGCAAGCAGCCAGAAAGAGTAAATGTTCAAGGATGGAGGAGCTGGGGAGAAATAGCGTTTGAGGCGAGAAGTATAAGAACTCCTGGTTTCTACCGTACACCTTCTGACCGATCGCTGGCCTCATTTTGTAGCGACCAGTACACCCATCATGCCACCGGCGATCGCATAATGCACCACCTCTGAAAAATCGGCCTGCTGCGCCAGTTTCCGCTGGGTTCGTCCATTGGGAAATCGCTCCAGACTGGGCATGATGTAGGCGTATTCGTCCTTCAGGCCGAACTGATTGGCCAGCGGCACCACCAGATGATCCAGATACCACTGCTGAAACGTCTGCATTGGGGTGTTGTCAGGACGATGAAAGTCCAGAATGGATACCTTTGCCCCCGGTTTCATCACCCGATATAGCTCTCGCAAACTGGCGGGAATATCCACGACGTTGCGCAGACCATAGCCCATGGTTACCGCATCGAATTGATTGTCCTGAAACGGCAGGTGTAGGGCATCTCCCTGAACCCAGGTAACCGACAGTGGTTGGGCACTCTCGGTGGTACGCTGCTGGGCGATCGCCAACTGAGCCGCTGCAAAATCTAACCCATAGACATGGCCTTTGGCTCCCACCCTGCGGGCCAGCAGTCTGGCCAGGTCACCGCTGCCGCAGCAAACGTCCAGGCAGGTATCTCCCGGCTGTGGGTTACACCAGCTTACCGCCATCTGCTTCCAGACGTGATGCATCCCCAGGCTGAGCCAGTCGTTCAGGGAATCGTAGATCGGGGCAATCCGATCGAATAGCGCCTGGATGTCTTTAGATTCGGGGGTAGCCACAAGTTCTGGTGAATTTCAGCTTTCCTATTCTAAACCTGGAAGGAGGGCGGCATTGCCGCCCTCCTTCCAGGTTTATAGCAACCGAGAGGTTGATTAGGTTAGGGGGCAGCGGTTTCGGCGCGAGGCTTCGACGGTGAGATCAGCCGAACCACGCTCAGCGTTCGACCAAGATCACACCGAAGTCTGAATGGTGACCGCATATCCGAAAAACGAAAAACCAAATTCTGGAGGGCACGACGCTACAGCGTCGTGCCCTCCAGAATTTGGTTTTTCGGTTAGGCTCTAAGCAGCAACTGCCACCTGCGTGCAGGTTAGCGCCAGAGCCACCTGCTGTGCCGACAGGTGCAGCAGGGTGAGTTCGTCTTCCCGTAGGGAGGAGGGCTGCTTCCATTGGAGGGACAGGACAGCCAGCACCCGCCCCTGGAAGCAGATGGGGATGAGCAGGTGCGCCTGAATCCCGGCTTCTGCGTAGTGGGGGATCTGGGAGAGCGACTGATCAGAGGGGACGTTGACGGCGACCTGGATTTTCTGAGTGGCGATCGCCTCCGATACCAGCGGATCTTTCTCCAGCCAGTTCTCTAGCTTGCCACCCGTGCTGTAGGTGCCCTGTGCTGATGCCAGCAGATCCTCCTCTACCAGTTGCAGAATGCAGCCGTCGGCGGCAAAGGTCTCGCCAAAAGCAGTGGCGATCGCAGGTAGAACGGTGGTCAGGCTGGTGGATTGTCGGGTCACCTGCACGATGGTGCTGAGCAGGAGGGTCTGGGCCTGGGCGCGGCGCAGTTCTTCAGTACGCTGCTTCAGTAGTTCGTAAGTTTCAGCGGCACGACTAACCACGGCTTTCAACTCGTTGGGATCCCAGGGTTTGGTGATGTACTTGTAGACCTGTCCTGAGTTGATAGCCTCCACCAGGTCTTCCACGTCGGTAAAGCCAGTGAGAATAATCCGCATCGTATCGGGGTACTGGGGAACCGTCTTGCTGAGGAACTCCGTCCCCTTCATTTCGGGCATTCGCTGGTCGGAGATAATCACTGCAACTTCTCCTTCCTGCGCCAGAGTTTCCAGCGCCATTACCCCACTTTCGGCTCGCAACACGTTAAAGTCCCGACGGAAGGTGCGGTAGAGCAGATCCAGGTTGTCTGGCTCGTCATCGACCACCAGCATTTTGGGCTTCTTCGGACGCTCCAGGCTCATTAACTGTTGCGTAATTCCATTCAGTTCTGGAATGGCGCTTTCCATATGATCCTCTCCTTAACAAAGGGCAATGATGCTATCTGGGGTGGAATAGCAATAGCTGAAACAGTGGGTTGAATGCGTTCTCATCGAGTTGCAGCAGCCTGTCTCTAGTCTTGACAGTTTTCTGGCGGTTCTAACGCCAATGGGCAAAAAAATGAGAGCGCCGTTACTGTCGGCGCTCTCAGAAAGAAGTTAAAGACTGGGAATGGCTGTCAGGGTTGCAACCCATCCACCTTGATAAAAGAGAGTTCGGCGGGAATGGCAGAAGAATAGTCAGTTGCCACTGAAAAATCGCCCGGAGGAATCAGACCCGCCGTTTCGTAATACTGCTGCGTCACTCGGGCCTGCTGTGTCATCTGGGACATGTAGCCAACATAGTGACCCACCAGAAAATAGACGCCCACGAGGGCGGCAGCGGCAACCGACACCAGAAAGCCAGCCAACATCAGGGAGAACTCTCGATGCTCAAGCGCTTCCTGCATCAGATGCAGTGCCCACGCCACCAGGCAAATCACAATAAGCAGGATAAAGACCATTCTTAAACGAATGCAATGTATTTTAATATTTCACATTGTAACAGCTTCCTCAGGAGAGTGTCTCTAAGGAATGATCCACAAGTTGGATGGGTGCAATTGGCAGAACTTAGAGATGATCGGCTAATTGGCTGTTCTATCGACCCTACTTATAAGCAATCCTCTGTCCAGAAGCTGAGAAATCGCTGATTTTCTTTATTACTGGAGTTTTGACTATTTTCCCGCAATGCCACAAAACGCCCTCGTAGAGAGCGTTTTGTGGCATATTTAATCTTAGGGCCTATAAATGAATAACTTCACCCCCCTCAATCCCCCCTTGCCAAGGGGGAGTTAGAGGGGGTCAGCAGGACTTGTGTGTACACGGTAGCCCCTTACTAAGGG
>JBIKWV010000572.1:0-4139 GCA_044356135.1 Elainellaceae cyanobacterium | reverse complement strand
AATTCGTCAGCCGTTCTTGCAGTGGAAGGTGGTCTTCTTTCGGGGGCAAAACCTTGACCACGCCGGACAGGTGGAATTTACTTCGCGGTTTGGTGAAGTCACCTTCGCTCACCCCCTTGGAGAGCCGGAGCCAGTACCCGGATTTCCGCAACTGAAGCCCGTCGATCGCAAGCTGTACGAGAGACAGTATGGATTTCACACGGGTAGTCCCTGGCACACCGATGTTACAGCGGCGATTAACCCACCTGCTGCCTCCGTGCTTCGAGCTGTGAACTTTCCCAGCGTCTTCAGAAATACCGAGAAAGAGGTGACCCATGCCTCATCTGTTTGAGCCTTTTATTCTGCGCGACATCACCCTGCGCAATCGCATCGTCGTGTCGCCGATGTGTCAGTATTCTAGTGTTGACGGTTATGCTAATGAGTGGCATCTGGTGCATCTGGTCAGTCGAGCGGTTGGTGGTGCAGGGCTGGTGTTTACGGAAGCCGCTGCCGTCCAGCCCGCTGGACGCATCAGTCCAGCAGATTTAGGGATCTGGAATGATGCCCACGCTGAAGCTCTGGCTCCAATTGTTCATAACATTCATCAAGCTGGGGCGATCGCTGGCATTCAACTGGCTCACGCAGGACGTAAAGCGGGCACTGCGCCCCCCTGGGAAGGCGGGCAGGTGCTGGACGAAACCGAGGGCGGCTGGCGACCCGTATTCGCCCCCAGCGCCATTCCCTTCAGTGACAAAAACCCAATGCCTCACGCCCTCAATCTGGATGAAATTCAGCAGATTACTCAAGACTTTGTTGCAGCGGCAAAGCGATCGGTGGATGCTGGATTTCGGGTGATCGAAATTCACGCGGCGCACGGTTATCTGCTGCATGAATTTCTTTCTCCTTTGAGTAACCAGCGGCAGGACGACTACGGCGGCAGTTTTGAGAATCGCACCCGGCTCTTGCGGGAACTGGCGGCAGCCGTGAGACAGGCGTTGCCCGACTCAACTCAGCTCTGGGTGAGAATCTCAGCGACAGATTGGATAGAGGGCGGATGGGACATTGAACAGAGTGTGGAACTGAGTGAAAAGCTGCGATCGCTGGATGTCGATGTCATTGATGTATCCTCTGGCGGAGCGGTCCCCTATGCCCAGGTGCCTGCTGCTCCCGGCTATCAAACTCCGTTTGCAGCCCAGATTCGTCAGCAAGCTGGCATTCCCACGGGAGCGGTTGGGCTAATCACCACCCCTGAACAGGCGGATCACATTATTCGCACTGGACAGGCAGATCTGGTGCTGCTGGGGCGGGAATTTTTACGCAACCCATATTGGTCCCATTGGGCTGCAAAACAGTTGGGCCATCAACCCTCCGTTCCAAAGCAGTACGCACGAGCGTGGTGATAGAGCAATTTTTGTTAAAAGCCGCATATGTAGCGTTTCTCACGCTGGCGCGTACGGAGGTGCAGGGGGCAGTGCCCCCTGCGTGGGGGTTCGCCCCCACACCCCCCTCTCACATCAATAAGAATTGCTATAATGCGGGCTTTAACAAAAATCAGATCGCGCTGCACTGAAAGAACGTGAATTCGATTGGGCTATTTGGATCAAAATCGTGGCGGCCATGATTTTGCGCTTTCGTCGAACTAACGTTGAATTAAACCTGCTAAAGGCACGGGGGCGATCGCCAGAAACCTGATTCAGCTTCACTTTGATAAATCACTCGACTGTTCAAACACCTGCTTCAACAAAATCATTCCTTCTGAAATTTGATTAATCTGATCTTCCGTTAACAGCGTGAGCAAATCCGCAAGGTAGGCACGAGTCTGGGCGCGAGTTTGCTCCAGGTGATGTTTGCCTGCCTCCGTCAAACTGAGAACTACTCGTCGTCGCTCTTCAGGATGATCGCTGCGGTGAATGTAGCTGCGCTGCACCAGTCGTTCAATGTTTGCAGATGCTGTTGCACAGGTGACTCCCAAATGCTCAGCCAAATCAGTAACGGAGGCACCGGGATGTTTGTCGAGAAATGCCAGTGTCCGAAATTGCGGTACCGAAAGTTCTTCAGAAGCACCCCGCGCCCTCATATCGGCTCGAATGAAACTCATCGCCAGTGGAAGGGTTTCCATAATCCTGGCGGCACATTGCTCCGAGACTTTCTTGTAAGCGGACTTTCTCAAACCCATTGGAGATTGATAGCAAGGCGATCGCTAAACCAGGGCAAATTTTTAACACACTGCCCTGCGTCTATTGTCGCCTAAATCTTCTCCTGCTGCGTCGATCATCGTTCAGGGGCGATCGACTGGGCCGCTTTTGCCACCTGTAAAATCCAGTTCCTTACAATCGGTGCCTGGGTGGAAAACCACAGGGAGCCTGTGATACAGACGCTACCGCAGACCCATAGCGCCTGCGGCGCACCGAAAAGCTGCGCTAAACTTCCCGCCAGTAGATTGCCAAATGGCATCACTCCTACCATTGCCAGCGCATAAAAACTCATGACCCTACCCCGTTTGTCATCCTCCACCATCGTTTGAATAATCGTGTTGCTGCTCGTAATCTGGAGAATACTGGAGCCGCCCACCAGCACCAACATGATGACGGAAACCAGCACATTTCGGGACAGGGAGAACAGGATCAACCCCAGCCCAACCAATCCCTGAGCCACCACAATGAACCGCTCTAGACCCAACACCCCCCGCCGCATACTGAGGCATAAACAGGCAATCAGGGACCCAATGGGTGCCGACATACTGAGGGTTGCCATCGTGCGAGCATTCCCCTGCAACACCTCAGCCGCAAAAATAGGCATCAGTGATAAATAGGAAATCCCCACCAGGCTTTGCAGCGCCAGCAGCGTCAGGATCACCCGAATCGGCTTGATGGTAACAACGTAGAGAAAGCCCTCGCGCAGTTGTTTCCAGGTCTCGCGGGAATCCGCAGGAGCAACTGCCGGATGTGGGCGAATGTCCATTGCTCGCAGCGTCAGGATGGCTGCAACGTAGCTGAGCGTATCGTAGAGAAAGCAATACCGGACTCCCAGCGTTGCAATCAATAAGCCTCCCACAGCAGGACCAAGCACCAGCGACGAACTCAACATGACGGAATTGAGGGCGATCGCATTCCCCCAGTCGGCGCGATCGTCCACCATCTCCGTCACAATCGTATGGCGCACGGGCATATCTAATCCCTTCAGCATCCCATTCAATATGCTCAGGATCAGCAGCGAACCAAAGTTGATCACGTCCAGAAAGGTCATGATCGTCAGGGTGGCAGAAACGCTGATCCCCAGAATTTGCACCAGCATCAGTAGGTCTCGTCGTCCCCAGCGATCGCACAGCACCCCTGAAAACGGGATCAGCAATAGCGTTGGCAGAAATTGCAAAAAGCCTGCCAACCCCAGCAGCCAGGCAGATTGAGTGAGATCGTAGACCAGCCAGGGAATCGTGAGATTCTGGGTCATGAAGGTGCCCGACATGGACAACAGTTGACCACTGAACAGCAACCGAAAGTTTCGCCACTTAAACGCGGGGCAGTGATGGGTAACGGTCTCGCCAACCCGTTGACTCAGGTACTTGTAGGAGTACTGCATATATGGAGCGATGGTGCTCAACAGATAATTCGACTATCTAAATATTGGATGCTCGAATTATAAGGATAGAGCAATTTTCCTGGAAAAACTACGGCATTCCGATAGTTTTTTGATCTAATACGGGTACAGGAATTGGGGCTATCGCAGTTGACGTTTTGCTTAGGACGGGGTGCAGGAGGGCCACCCCTGCACCCCGTCCTAACCCACCCTTCGGTTGCCATACCAAAACTATCAAATACGACACCTCTATCAATTTGTAGATGTATATTGGGGGAAACTCTGTGTCCCGACCCCCACTTTCGCCCGCCTATGCACTCATCGGTTCCCCCCTTCGCTGTTCCCCCCACTCAACCGACGATCGCCATCATCGGTGGTGGATTCAGCGGTTCTCTGGTTGCAACCCACCTGCTCAAAACGGCCGCTCAACCCCTCACGATTAAATTGATAGAGCGCAGCCATGAAATCGGCAAAGGAATTGCCTACGGCACAGATCGCTCCTGTCATCTACTGAACGTCTCTGCTGGGAATATGAGTGCTTTCCCCCACGATCCAGGACATCTGTTGCGCTGGCTCAACCATAA
>JBIKWV010000571.1:0-4144 GCA_044356135.1 Elainellaceae cyanobacterium | reverse complement strand
CGATTGGTGAGTCAAGCGAAATCTAAAGAAGATGAAAAAGTACCTTGAAAGGGCTGGTACTCGGATAGGCTCTTAGTAGATAGGCGCGATGTTTCACCTGATAAGAAGTATTGTCACGGGCACCCCGCACTAACCAGGGGGTGCCCGTGACGATACCTGCAATATCAACGGAGAGGGAGGGATTCGAACCCTCGTTAGGTTTGACCCTAAACTTGATTTCGAGTCAAGCGCATTCAACCGCTCTGCCACCTCTCCAGGTGGGGTCTTTGCTATTGTACTGCCAGACGCGCCAGGTGAACCAGAGGCAGGCCGAGAACGGGGCTAATTCTGCAACAGCGCGCGAAATCCAGCTCCCGGAGTCCACTGAACTGCTCCATCCCGGTCAACTACAAAGGTTTTGACCCGGTGCTGTCGCAGCCACTCAGCCGTTCTGGGAGAAATGCTTCTGGCGGCGATCGCCACTCTGGGTTGCACCCGCTCCAACAGCGCCACCGGAAGCGATCTGCCTGACCACCACAGAACCTCCACTGGGGGCACCTGAATGTTCTTGAGAAGGTCATTCCTCGCAGGTACCTGTCCTGGGATCACCAACCACTGCTGCCCCCGCAGCCGAAGCTGAAGCAACGGTGGACTGGCGTTGAGCAACTGCGATCGCACGATTCCGCTCCGCATCGGTTGGGTGGTCAGTGGTACGTAGGCTCCACTGCGGGACTGGAGTAACTGCTGGGCTTGTCTGACCAGAACCTCAGGGGCAATTGGTGGAAGCTTCCCAGGGGTGTGCAAACATACCCCAGCGTTGGCTTGCTGTCCAGTACAGGGTGACATGTTGGAGCGATTAGCCGATTGGGGAGCAGCAGGAAGCCCATAGAACTGCTGAATCGGAAGATTGCTGAGCAGATATTGCCACCCCTCCAGAGTGCGCGTGTCCAGGGCGGGGGCGATCGCCCAATTGACCTGATTCACGCCTCGCTTCTGCAAAAAAGAGAGGAGCGTGAGTTGAGCGGTGCGGCGATCGCTCCCCCCCACGATTCCCACTTCGTTCTGGTGCTGCACCACCATCAGCGGTTGCCCTGCATCCAGCACCGTTACCTGAAACTGAGTTGCCGCACTGACCCAGGCCGGAAGCGCAACCAGCCCCAGGCAAATTGCAGCAATCAGCCACCAGTAGCGCCAGAGGCGGATCTGCCACCACAGAAGAAGGTAGAAAGCGTAAAGGGTAACGGTCTGGAGCGTAGAAATGCTACCTGCTGCGACGGTGTTGCCAGGGAGCTGACCCGCTACAGTCGCCATTCCCAGGAGCAATCGGGTGGGGTAGAGCAACAGCCAGGAGAGCGCACTGCCTGCGGTGGGAAACACCAACCCCACCAGCGCACTCAAGCCACTGCCCAGGCTGAGTAGGGTTAACAGCGGTGCAGTCAGGACGTTGAGGGGGATGGTGTAGAGCGACAGTACGCCAAAGGTCTGGAGTTGGAGCGGCAGCGTCCATAGAAAAGCGGCGAGGGGGACGGAAATCAGGGGGGCGATCGCACGGGGTAACCAGTCCAGCCATTTGTCCAGAACAGGCACCGTAACCACCAGTCCCAAAGTTGCTAGAAAGCTGAGCTGAAATCCCAGGTCGGCAACCCACAGAGGATTCATCAGCAACAGCAGCGTTGCCGTTACCAGAATGGCTCCCAGTGGCTGAATCTTGCGCTCCAGGGTCCTTGCCAGCAGCACACCGAAACCCATCAGTCCTGCTCGTGCAACCGAAGCTTCCAGTCCTGTGAGGGCAATGTAGAGCAGCAGGCCAGCCGTGCCAACGAAAAGCTGGACCCGTTTGGGAAAGCGTGCCGTCAGCGACAGTAGAATCCCCACCAGCAGCGACACCTGAAAACCGGAGGCCGCCAGTGCGTGGGCCAGCCCGACATTCGAGAATAAATCGCGCACCTCATAGGACACATCCACCGCTCCCTTTCCCAGCAGCATAGCGCTGACCAGTGCCCCCTCCGGTTCTCCCAACCCCGCTCGCTGCGATCGCACAATCCGCTGCTGGATCTGCCACAGCAACTGTTGCACCGGACGGAATAGCGATCGCCCCAGCGTCACCTGTTGGCGAAACCGTCCCGCCGATTCAGGCAGATCCAGCCACTCGCCCCGCAGCCCTGCAAAGATACCCTGGCGCTTCAGATAGGCTGCAAAATCAAAGCCTCCTGGATTGGTTGCGGCCTGTGGCTCGTAGAGTTTTCCCTGCACCGCCACCATCTGACCGGGGTAGAGCCTTGCCAGACGAGATTCCAGCTCCTTCCGAGGGCGCACCGTCACGTACACCTTGCCGCTAACGCGTTTCACCAGGCCGGAAGCCTGAGGAGCCAGTTCATGCGCCTGAAACACGTCCAATTCGAACTGCATCGCCTGATTGCGTGTGAGTCGAGGCGTCGTTTCAACAAACCCGGTCAGTTCGATCGCAGCCGTCTCCAGGCGTTCCAGTTTGAGCAGGTGACTCACGTCATCGCTGGCGGGCTGCGGGAGCCGGATCTGAAAATGCAGGACGGCCAGAAATCCGATCGCCCCTGCCAGCACCCATACCCACCGCTGCATTCCGGCTCTGAAGGTACGCGGGAGGAATGAGAGAAAGCTGCCCAGCAACAGCAGCAGCAGCCCCGGAATCAACGCAGCCAGTTTGTCATGAATTCCTTCAATGTGAATTGAAAGACCTGCCAACAGCAGGCCCAATACGTAAGCGAGGCAGAGAACTGCCTGTGCAACTGCCGCCATGAAATTACTTCCTGATACACCCTGTAAAGGAATCCCTCTGCGAAGGATTCCCTGAACGGTGGCGATCGCACCAGCGCTTCACTTACTTTGCAACGGATCCCTCTGGCGCGCGAGCCAGCGTGAAATAAAAGGTTGTACCTTCATTCACCTGAGACTCGACCCAGATGCATCCGCCATAGCGCTCTACAATTTTTTTACAGGTGGCTAAGCCAATTCCTGTACCGGGGTATTTCTTGATGGAGTGGACCCGGTGAAATGCCTCAAAGATTCTTTCCAGATTTTGCGGGTCAATGCCAATTCCATTATCGTGAAATTGGAACAGCCACTCCTGATCTCGGATGCTGACAGCGATTGAAATCTGAGGAGTGACGTTTGCACGAACAAACTTTACAGCATTGCTAATTAAGTTTTGAAAGAGCTGTATTAAATCGGTTGGATTTCCAGTGACAACAGGGAGTGATGTGGTTGTGAATTCAACTTTGCGTTCAGCCAGAACGGATTGCAAATCGTCTAGCACCTGCCGAAGAATCAGATTGCAATCGACTAACTCCAGCGATCGCTCTGAACTGCCCACTTGAGCATAGGTCAGTAGATTCTGGATCAGTTTCTGCATCCGGGTACCGGATTCAATCATGCGGTGCAGGTAATCCTGAGCCGTTTCATCCAGCATTCCCTGGTACTTCAGCAACAGCAGCTTCGAAAATCCAGTGATACTCTGGAGCGGCTGTTGTAGATCGTGGGAGACAACATGGGCAAACTGTTCCAGTTCCCGATTCGATCGCTCCAATTCTGAGTTCTGGGCCATGAGCTGTCGCTGGAGGCGCTGAATTTTTAACTGATTTTCAATGCGGGCGATCACCTCCGCTTCTTCAAACGGCTTCGTAATGTAGTCTCCACCGCCCACCTCAAAAGCTCTGACCTTATCGACTACTTCATCCAGAGCACTGATGAAAATAATGGGAATGTTGCGCGTGTCCGGGTCAGCCTTCAGGTGCTGGCAGACCTCATAGCCCTGCATTCCTGGCATCTTAATGTCGAGCAAAATCAGATCTGGAGCATCGGCGTGAGTCGAGGTAATCGCCCCCTGACCACTGGTCGCCTTTCGCACATCAAAGCCATGTCTGGTCAGCATTGCAGACAACAGACGCAGGTTTTGGGGTGTATCGTCTACAACCAGAATGTCTCCCCTGGAGGAAGCTCCGGCCTGGTGGCTCATGGTGTCACCTACTGTGCAGTCGCGGGTTGTGAATTACCGCCGAATACTGCTAATAATCTATCGAACTTTGTGAATGCTGCCTCACAATTTGATGCGTTAGGGGCTTGTTACAGCGCTTTGCAAGCGCGTCTGGTACAGAGTTTTTGTTGAGAGCCGCGCTCCGCGCGGCTCTCA
>JBIKWV010000030.1:0-12960 GCA_044356135.1 Elainellaceae cyanobacterium | reverse complement strand
GAATGCCGTGGATATTGAACAAGCCTTGTTAGAAGAGGTTCGCTCTCTCCCCCGCGAGCAGCAGCAGGAAGTACTGAACTTTGCTGCATTTCTCCGCCAGAGAGCGATTGTAGCCACCAAGAAGCGCATTCCCGGACTCCATAAAGACATTCCCTACTGGATGGCAGACGACTTTGATGCCCCACTTCCGGACGAATTCTGGTTGGGAGAAGCATGAAGCTGCTGCTCGATACGCACACCTTCATCTGGTGGGATAGACAACCTGACCTGATTCCGTCCGAAACTTTGGCGCTGATGCAGCAGTCTGACAGCCAACTATTCGTTAGCCTGGTCAGTCTGTGGGAAATTCAAATTAAAACTCAAATCGGCAAACTGTCTCTGCAAACCACCCTCGCGGAAATGATCGCTCAGCAACAGACGGAAAATGGCGTCATTCTGCTGCCGATCGCCCTGCCCCATGTTCTGGAGCTAGATAACCTGCCGCAGCATCACAAGGATCCCTTCGATCGCCTGCTGATCGCGCAGTGTCGTTACGAGGGCGCAACCCTGATCAGCCGTGATTCAGTTTTTGAGCAGTATGACTGTCCTCTGATTTGGGTGCTGAGGAGTGAAGATCCTCATAGGTAGGGAAGTAGGATATAAAGATATGAGGTTACTGCACGATTTTGATGAAGACCTCAAATTTAAAGAAATATTTCAATTGCGCTAACGCGCGAAAGAGAAAGAGTCAAGAAGTGTAAAGAGCAAGAGGGTGAGGGTATAAAGGGCGACTAGGAATCAGGGAGGGAAAGGGCAACGCGAAAACCAAAATTGGAGTACCCATAGTCCGCAACGTACCTGCCCCGGTATGCTGAGCGACAGTACCTTGGATCACCGTCCCAGGAACCGCCCCGCAGCAGCCTGTGGTCACTATCGCCACCCGTTATCCATGCTCTTCCATCGGTCGGAGCACCTTGATAATCCTCGTGCCAGTAATCCGCGCACCATTCCCAGACATTTCCGTGCATGTCATATAGACCAAAGGCGTTGGCGATCGCAAAACTTCCCACAGGCAAAGTTTGCTCCCGATACTGTCCCTTTGGGCCAGAACCATAGTTGCCAGGATAAGATCTGCCCTCATGCTCAAAGTTAGAGCCTTGATAATTGGCTAAGTTGGTCGTAATCGTTTCACCAAAATGAAAGGGAGTGTTAGTCCCGGCACGACAGGCGTATTCCCACTCGGCTTCACTAGGCACGCGATAGGTGCGGTTTGTCTTGCGAGAGAGGCGATCGCAAAACTCTACCGCTTCGAACCAGGAAACTTGTTTACAGGGCGATCGCTCCCCTTAAAGCTAGCAGGGTCAGGATATAAGTCAATGTTAACTTTTGGCAGAGCAGCGATTGCCAGCCATTGAGCTTGAGTAACGGTAAATTTTCCCATGTAGAAGGGCTGAATAGTGACATCGTGCTGGGGTTCTTCTTTGCTCCAATGTCCTTCCTCTGCTGTTGGTGATCCCATCAAAAATGTACCGCCTGGAATCGCCACCATCTCCAATATCACGCCATTGCCCAAATCTTCGACAAAGAACTCTGCCTGCTTGCGGCTCCGGTTAACCTCCTTTCCAGTCGGGTCAACTGTCACGACCTCAAACTCAAATCTTGAAACTTGGATGTTTGAACGTGTCGATCCTGAAGCAGTTAAACGTTGCTTCTCATCCTCCTGTAGTTGCTGTTGTCTTCGTAGCTCCTCTGCTTCTCGTTGAAACTGCCGTTTTGCCTCCTCTTGCCGCCGCAGTTGTTCCGCCTGCTCCTGCTCACGCCGCTGCCGTTCCTCATCCTGCTGTCGCTCCAATTCCAGTTGTTGCTGCTGGAGTTGCTGTTGCTCCTGCTGTTCGGCTTCCTTCTTAGCGATGATGGGAGCTTCTACCTGTGACACATCAGTATCTGTCAAACCCAGATGAGTTTGAACCAGCTTCAAATCCCCAGCGATCTTTTCACTGCAAGGATAGCCATACTTTACGATCGCCTCCTCAAAAAACTTGCGATACTGATCCAGCGCTTGCTGATTGGCAGGAGGACGCAGCACGTTTTGTTCGATCGTCTGTACATTTCCATCCGATAGGTTCAGTTCTTGCTTCAGCTTATTCAGAACAAACCGTTCACCAAAGGAGATTTCACCATCTGCAGCAAACTCCTCAAACTGCTGTCGGTAGCGGGCGATCGCTTCCTCTGTCTTTGCTTGCTCTCGCTGCTTTTTACGTTTGGTACTCAGCTCCATGGCTACCTGTCGAATCTGCTTCGTCACAAACTCGAAAGCAGCATCGCGATCGGGTTGCAGGGTAACAGGTTGGGCGTTTTGGGGAACGGCTTGCAGCTTGGCAAAAGGGGCGATGGCGCTTGAGAAAATCTGGTTTGCAACAATTATAGGCGCATCTTTCAGGGTGCCGGGAGTATCTGGGAGGATGGAGTGATGGGTGTGTGCGGTCGTATTGAGCGCTACTCTCAACATCAATCTGGTTCCTACCTCAGTGGAAGCGCTTTAATGTAGCGCTCTAAAAAGAACCCAATCCCTACTTGAGAGCAAGGGACTGGGTTTGTAGCCCTGGAATGCCAGATAGCTGAACGTCGTTCGTAAGCAGTAAGGCGTCGAGGGATTGTGCAGTTGCCGAGATGATAGCGTCAGGTAGTTTGAGGCGATGCTGTTTGCGGAGAGCGATCGCTAAATTTTTAACAGATTCCTCAATGTCAACAATCAAAAGCTGGGACAGAAACTTCTGAATTTGCTGTTCCTCTTTTGGGCTGAGTGTAGGGTATGAGAGGAGTTCCATCTCGGTAATGACGGAAACATGATAAGCCCCCTCAGGCAAAGGAACAGCTAAACGACCGCCGAGGTAGTAAAGGGCAATGTTAGTGTCAAGCACAATGAGGGACTGGCTCACATCCACTCATCCCTTGACTGTTGCTGATACTCCATCGGATCAACTGTAAGCTGAATCACTCCTGCGTAATCAACCAAATCTGGCACTGTATCTTGCTGCTGATAAGCCTCCAGGACTTTTTCGATAATTTGCCAGTCTTGATAATTAATCAGCACCGCCACAGGACGCATAGACTCGTCAGTCACAATTTGCTTTTTAATCGGTTTCATGACAATTCCTTGACTTACCGCCGCAAACACCGCATTCCCTGATCTTAAGCAGATTTTCCGAACTTTTTGGTGGTGGCGATCGCCCTCACCCATTACCCATGAAAAAAGTCCCCCACTTACGCGGGGGACTTTTTTCATTTATTTACTCAACCGTTAACCGCCGAAGCGACTCGAAGTTGAGGCAATCAAGAACGCTGCGTAGGTCAGAATATAGCCCACTGTGAAGTGTGCCAGACCGACGAGACGAGCTTGAACGATGGACAGTGCAACGGGCTTGTCCTTCCAGCGAACCAGGTTGGCCAGAGGCGTGCGCTCGTGCGCCCAGACGATGGTTTCGATCAGCTCTTGCCAGTAACCTCGCCAGCTAATCAGGAACATGAAGCCGGTTGCCCAGACCAGGTGTCCAAAGAGGAACATCCAGGACCAGACTGCCAGGTTGTTCATGCCGTAGGGGTTGTACCCGTTGATCAGCTGAGCAGAGTTCAGCCAGAGATAGTCACGCAACCAGCCCATGATAGTGGGAGAGGTTTCGTTGAACTGAGCAACGTTACCCTGCCATACACCCAGATGCTTCCAGTGCCAGTAGAAGGTGACCCAACCGATGGTGTTGAGCATCCAGAACATGGCGAGGTAGAAAGAATCCCAGGCAGAGATGTCGCAGGTGCCGCCACGGCCAGGGCCGTCGCAGGGGAAGCTGTAGCCGAAATCTTTCTTGTCGGGCATCAGCTTGGAACCACGGGCATCCAGCGCACCCTTCACCAGAATCAGGGTGGTGGTGTGCAGACCCAGGGCGATCGCGTGGTGAACCAGGAAGTCGCCAGGGCCGATGGTCAAGAACAGAGAGTTGGTGCCGCTGTTGATTGCTTCCAACCAGCCGGGAAGCCACACATCACCGTGGTTAGGCCATGCGGTGGCTGCAAGGCTGTCGGGGTTCGACAGCAGCGTATCGAATCCATAGAGCGCCTTACCGGAAGCGGCCTGAACGAACTGAGCAAACACAGGCTCGATCAGGATTTGCTTCTCAGGGGTGCCAAACGCCTGCATCACGTCGTTGTGAACATACAGACCCAGGGTGTGGAAGCCCAGGAACAGAGACACCCAGCTCAGGTGAGAGATGATGGCCTCTTTGTGATCCAGCATCCGCGCCAGTACGTTGCCCTTGTTGGCGGCGGGGTCGTAGTCACGCACCCAGAAGATTGCGCCGTGGGCGAAGGCACCGACCATCAGGAATCCAGCAATGTACTGGTGATGGGTGTATAGCGCAGCCTGGGTGGTGAAGTCCTTCGCAATGAAGGCGTAGGACGGCAGGGAATACATGTGCTGAGCCACCAGAGAGGTGATCACGCCCAGTGCAGCCAGCGCCAGACCCAGTTGGAAGTGCAGCGAGTTATTGATCGTGTCATACAGGCCCTGGTGGGGCAGGTTGAACTGACCTTCGCTGCTGCCACCGATCAACCCCTTCTTGGAGTTCAGCATCTCTTTGATGCTGTGGCCAATGCCGAAGTTGGTGCGGTACATGTGTCCTGCAACGATGAACAGAACAGCGATCGCCAGATGGTGATGCGCGATGTCCGTCAGCCACAGAGCCTCAGTCTGAGGATGGAAACCGCCCAGGAAGGTCAGGATTGCGGTACCTGCACCTTCAGAGCTGTTGAAGATGTGACCTGCTGTATCGGGGTTCTCAGCGTAGACCCCCCAGTTGCCTGTGAAGAAGGGCAGCAGACCAGCGGGGTGGGGCTTCACAGAGAGGAAGTTGTCCCAACCAACGTGGATACCGCGAGATTCGGGGATCGCAACGTGAACCAGGTGTCCGGTCCATGCCAGAGAGCTGACACCGAACAGACCCGCCAGGTGGTGGTTGAGGCGAGACTCAGCGTTCTTGAACCAGGACAGAGAGGGGCGGAACTTGGGCTGGAGGTGCAGCCAACCTGCGAACAGGAAGATTGCCGCCAGCAGAAGCAGGAACACTGCTCCGGTATACAGTTCGCCGTTAGTGCGCATACCGATGGTGTACCACCAGTGATACACACCGGAATAAGCGATGTTCACAGGGCCGGAAGCGCCAGCACGAGTGAAGGCATCAACAGCCGCCTGACCAAAATGAGGATCCCAAATGGCGTGAGCGATGGGACGAGTATTGAGCGGATCTTTAATCCACTGTTCAAAGTTGCCTTGCCATGCGACATGGAACAGGTTGCCAG
Source organism: Elainellaceae cyanobacterium (assembly GCA_044356135.1). Taxonomy (GTDB): domain Bacteria; phylum Cyanobacteriota; class Cyanobacteriia; order Elainellales; family Elainellaceae; genus CAZVXA01. The sequence continues at coordinate 7,632 of JBIKWV010000030.1, read as the reverse complement.
AGGTCCACAGGAAGATGATTGCCAGGTGACCGAAGTGGGAAGCGAAAATCTTCTGGTAAAGATTCTCTTCCGTCATCCCGTCGTGGCTTTCAAAGTCATGGGCGGTGGCAATCCCGTACCAGATCCGACGTGTCGTCGGATCCTGGGCCAGATCCTGGCTAAATTTAGGGAATTTAGTTGCCATAAGTCCTGATTGATTACTTATTTCGCAATCAGCTTTTAGCGAATCAGCCTCTAGTCTACTGGACGTAAGGCATGGGACAGAGCGCAAAGACGACAAACCGCTCGAAAGAACCATTACTGGATCTTATGGAGTTGATAACTTCACGCTCAGTCCCTGCCCTTGCAGTGGTCTAGAGAGAAGGTGTTCAGGCGAACACTAGCCGCTTACTGCAATGATTCGAGCCAGGAAGAACGCCCAAGTGGTGACGATTCCTCCCAGGAGATAGTGAGCCACTCCCACCGCACGGCCCTGAATGATGCTCAGAGCGCGAGGCTGGATGGCAGGAGCCACCTTCAACTTGTTGTGTGCCCAAACGATGGACTCAATCAATTCCTGCCAGTAGCCACGACCGCTGAACAAGAACATGAGGCTGAAGGCCCAGATGAAGTGGGCACCCAGGAACAGCAGACCGTAGGCCGAGAGAGCCGAGCCATAGGAGCCGATCACCTGAGTGGCCTGCGCCCAAAGGAAGTCGCGCAGCCAGCCATTAATCGTAATCGCACTCTGGGCAAAGTTGCCGTTCGTGATGTGGGTGACGGAGCCGTCTGGCGCGACCGTTCCCCAAACGTCAGACTGCATTTTCCAGGAGAAGTGGAATATGGCAACCGACAGGGAGTTGTACATCCAGAACAGACCGAGGAAGACGTGATCCCAACCAGAAACCTGGCAGGTGCCGCCACGACCAGGGCCGTCGCAAGGGAAGCGGAAGCCCAGGTTTGCCTTGTCAGGGATCAGACGAGAGCTACGGGCATACAGCACACCCTTAAGCAGGATCAGCACGGTGACGTGGATCGTGAAGGCGTGGATGTGGTGAACCATGAAGTCGGCAGTGCCGAGGGCGATGGGCATCATGGCAACCTTGCCGCCAACCGCAACGGTCGCGCCGCCAAACGCATAGCTAGCCGGAGCCAGGGCATTAGGAGCGGTACCGCCGGGGGCGAGGGTGTGAAGGTTTTGAACCCACTGGGCAAACACCGGCTGGAGCTGAATCGCCGTGTCAGAGAACATGTCCTGAGGACGGCCCAATGCCCGCATGGTGTCGTTGTGGATGTATAGACCAAAGCTGTGGAAGCCCAGGAACATACACACCCAGTGGAGGTGAGAAATGATGGCGTCGCGGTGACGGATGACGCGATCCAGAAGGTTGTTCACGTTCTGAGCCGGATCGTAATCGCGCACCATGAAGATTGCGCCGTGGGCAGCCGCACCGACGATCAAGAATCCACCAATCCACATGTGGTGCGTGAAGATGGAGAGCTGAGTCGGGTAGTCGGTTGCCAGGTAGGGGTACGGCGGCATGGCATACATGTGCTGAGCCACGATGATGGTCAGCGAACCCAACATAGCCAGGTTGATTGCCAACTGCGCGTGCCAGGAAGTGGTGAGAATCTCATACAGACCCTTGTGGCCTTCGCCAGTGAAGGGGCCTTTGTGAGCTTCCAGGATTTCCTTCATGCTATGGCCGATGCCCCAGTTGGTGCGGTACATGTGGCCGGCAATGATGAACAGAACGGCGATCGCCAGGTGATGGTGAGCCGTATCCGTCAGCCACAGACCACCCGTAACGGGGTTGAGGCCACCTTTGAAGGTGAGGAAATCAGCGTACTCGCCCCAGTTCAGGGTGAAGAAAGGAGTCAGACCCTTGGCAAAACTGGGGAAGATGTCTGCCATCAGGCTGGAGTTCAGGATGAACTCGTGGGGCAGGGGGATATCCTTGGGAGCGACGCCAGCATCCAGCAGTGCGTTGACGGGCAACGACACGTGGATTTGGTGACCCGCCCAGCCCAGGGAACCCAGACCCAGCAGACCTGACAGGTGGTGGTTCATCATCGACTCCACGTTCTGGAACCATTCCAGCTTGGGAGCGCGTTTGTGATAGTGGAACCAACCTGCAAACAGCATCAGACCAGCCATCACCAGCCCACCAATGGCGGTGACGTAGAGCTGATAGGTGTTTGTGAAACCAGCAGCGCGCCACAGTTGGAAGAAACCAGAGGTGATCTGGATCCCGTGGAAGCCGCCGCCGACATCTCCATTCAAAATTTCTTGACCGACAATGGGCCAGACGACCTGAGCGCTGGGTTTGATGCCCAGGGGATCAGCCAGCCAGGCTTCATAGTTTGAAAAGCGAGCGCCGTGGAAGTACATGCCGCTCAGCCAGATAAAGACCACTGCGAGGTGACCAAAATGTGCGCTGAAAATCTTGCGGGAAATGTCTTCTAAGTCGCTGGTATGACTATCAAAATCGTGAGCGTCAGCGTGGAGGTTCCAAATCCAGGTGGTGGTTTTGGGACCTTTTGCCAAGGTGCGATCGAAGTGACCCGGCTTGGCCCACAACTCGAAGGAAGTGGGGACTGGATCTTTATCAACTGCGACTTTGGCCTTCGCCTCTCGCTCCCGTGGGGTAGTTGTCATCAGAGACTCTCCTCTCTAGACAAGGAACGATTATGCCAATCCCAGGTTTAGCATTCCGTCTTAATTTTCTTCTCTTCCCAACCAGAAAGGTTTGACGCTACGACCGGGGGCAAAGCCCCAGTAGCATTGTCCCAACCTCCGAAATAGGCCAGGAGAGGGAGATTCGGCGGTCGATCACGTCTTGGGAAATCCCGAAACAGCGATCTAGCTTGGAACCTGGGTGTTTTTAGAGATTATAAAGCTGCGATCAGCACCAGTTTAGCGAGTGTTAACAATAATTCAAACTGATCAAATCGAGGTAGGGAAGGCTTTTTGCCAGGGATAATCAGCAGAAAATATCGAGCTTATTACCAATCTGTTACAAATCGAAATACTGATAGAGACAATAGAAAAACGTATGGATTGTTTACCGGAGCTTTGGTATTCCACGTTACATTTTTGAGGGTGGATTTTGTGCGCAATGGTGGCCCGTGCCCTGCGATCCCACTACCCGCGACAGTCACCCCAGTTACTTACTAGACTTTTCACTAAATCGGCGCTAAAGCTAAATATGCCGCGAAACGCTCTCTAAGAGAGCGTTTCGCGGCATTGCAGAAAAAATAGTCAAAACTCCAGTTACTTAGTGCCTATCCGAAAAGCGAAACCCCAAATGCTGGAGGGCGACCCGATACCGCGGTTCGCCCTCCAGCATTTGGGGTTTAGAGAGGCTCTGAATGCAGATCAGGCCGCGACGCTACTGCCACCCCTCCAGTTCCGTAAACCATTGCTGTACGAAACGATAGAGCTGTCTGCGGGCTTCAAATGTGGCAGCGATCCAGATGAACAGAAGCCCCAGCACCGTTCCGGCGATGCCCAGCAGTAGGGAGTAAGCGCTAATCAATAGCCAGACCTGGCGTAAGACCTGAATCACAAAAGTCAGAGTACCGATATACAGAAAGGCACGAACTCTTAGCAGTAAGCCCGCCAGCCCAAAGCCCAGCGCCAGCAGCAGAATGATCCCATTCATCCAGAACTGGGAGATGCCCACGGAGGTGATTTCAGCCTGGTAAAAAGCACTCAGATTGATCAACCCTACCGCCAGGAGGCGCAGCCAGTGGCGCTGCTGACGGGCACTGGTAGATTGCAGCGCCGGATCAATCTGGGCAAAGAAGAGCAGCACGGCTCCCACCAGGATGCCGACCCAGAGGGCATTGACCCAGTCCCGATCGCTCAAAAACCGCAGCGTTGCCCAAATTACCCCCAGTAAGCTGAGGTAGCTGAGGCGTAATCGGCCTGTGGCTTTTGCCAGCCATGCGTAGGTTGCTGCCGTCAGCAGGATGCTCTGGATCGAGACATCTAGAACCGTGACCAGCACCACTAGTCCTGGTAGACCCACTGCCACCCTCTGCCAGGGGCGGGCGACCCAACCCCAGGTTTGCCACGGCAATTGATACAGCAGGATGGCAAAGCCACTGGCGATCGCCCCGCCCCATAGGGGCAACACACCCTCAGGTAACACCTGCTGGAAGACCCTGACGAAGCAGGCAATCGCCGTCAGAATGCCTGACCAGATCCAGATCTCCTCCGCCGTCAGGCGACGGTGTCCCATGGCCAGAGCATAACCGCTGAGCAGTGCCATGACCACCAGCCACAACCCGGTGCCACTGGGACTGGTGCCATCGCTCCATGCGGCGATCGCCAGCGTTGCTCCCAGTCCCCAGTGAGCGTGGGCAAACCACCGCAGCCCCCTTAAGCTGAGGTGAAGTGGGGTGAACAGAACCCCGGCAAACAAACCATAAATCAATGCCAACAGCACCGCTAACCCTGCCAGCAGGGTGATGCCGTCGCCTGTTTCGCCGCCAGATGCCTGCATTAACTGGTAGATTAGCAGCTCGTACCCCGCCACAGACGCCGCTGTCAGTCCCACATAGGAGAGCGTGTGGGGCGATCGCTGATGCCGTCCCACCAGCAGGGCAATGACTCCCCCCGCCAGGGTAAACAATCCTGTGGTCGCTGTAAACTCGGTATGCGCCAGTCCCACTGCCAGCGCTGCGTAGAGAAAAGCTGCCTGACGCCAGCCTGTTATCTGCCCCAGTCGCCGCCAGCCAAGCATTGCCAGCAGCATAATGCAGCCCACCGTCAGATTCAGACCGGCCAGCCACAGCGGTTTTGGGTGATGGGTCGCAACTGCCACTGCCATCAGCACCTCGCCACACCCGATCATCCCCATCTGCGCCAGCACCGCAGGTTGCTGAACTAACCGGAACCCCAGCCCCACCGCCGTAATCACTGCTGCCATCAGGAACTGCTGGGATAGGGGTTGATTCAGCAAGTAGGTGGTGAGCGTATCCGTACTCAACACTGTCAGGATAGAAGCCGTCAGTCCAGTCCCCCAACCGTTCATTGCCACTGCGTAAACTGGAGCCAGCACTGTCTGCTGTCGCCGCAGCCAACTCCAGAGCAACCACAGTAGCCCTGCAATGAGGGCACAAAAATTGATCCACAGGTGTCTATCGGCTTCTGGCACTCGCCAATCAACGAGTGCCGCAATCCACCCCAGCCCAACACCCACGGTCATCACTGCCGCCACGGTCTGGCCCCGCTGCCCCACCAGCCAGCGGGTGTTGAACAGCATCAACCCGGTACCCACACCCAATCCCACCAACCGGGGTGCTGTCCACCAGAGGGTCAGCCCCTGCGCCAGCAGCACGGTAGCAATTCCCCAACTGGCTGCCTGCAAGCGATAGCGAAACTGGGGGCGGCTTCCCAGGACGGTGAGCAATCCCGGTGCCAGCAACCACGATAGTCGGCGCAGATGGGAATCTGCCAGTGGCAGCAGTGCCCCCGGTTCTGTGCTATTCCCTATGGCCTCAAGTAGAACTGTGGCAAACAGCAGCAAATAACTGAGACCAGCGAATCCATAGCCCAGCAGCCATGCACTTTCCTTCCAGCTAGCAGCCTCGGTCGTCAGACTGAACAGCCACTCCAGTACCATTCCCAGCAGGAGCAGCAACGCCCAATCCGACAGGGTGAGATGGGGCAAGGCATAGTTTACCCAGGAACCAATGGCCCCAATGATAACCAGATGGGTCAGGGATATCAGCCCTCTGGAAGATGGGGGGCGCTGACGCAGGAGTCCCAGCAGCGTCAGCGCAGACAACAACAGGTTGAGCGATCGCAGCAGCGGGTTACCCAGACTCACCGCCGTCAGTGCAGTCCCTAGAATCAGCACCAGCACCACCGCCAGTTTTGCCAGGGCCGGCTGCTGCCGCTGCCAGCGAGATGCCAACCCCAGGGTTAACCAGGTATAGGGCAGCAGTGCCACGCCCAGCAGCGCCTCCGGCATGGCGCTACTACCAGTGATCGCGGTTGCCCTCTCCAGAATTCCTTGCTGCACTGTTTCTGGCACACTCAACCAGATCAACCCCAGGGTTTGCAGCCCCAGGAGAAACAGCAACGTCAGATCACGCTCCCGATGACGGCGCTGCAACTCGTGCAGCAGCAACCCCATGCCCAGAAAACTGACGGCGATCGCCTGCCAGGGAGGATTTGCCTCCACCGATACCAACCATCCCAACGCCAGCAGCCCCACGCCTGCCCAATTCCAGAAACCCTGCCGATCATGTCCAAACCACACCAGCACGGCACCACAGATGCCCAGTGCCAGCCCCAACTGGGCGATGTCAACCTGCTGCATCAGCAGTGCCCGCCCCAGAAGTATCAGAGCAGAAAGGGCGATTGCCAGCGTCCCCAGCGGTAGTTTTTGGAAAGGGGTTTCCTCGGGTGCGGGGCGTGGCTGGAATTGATTTTGGTACACCAGATTTAGCGCTGTTCCCAGGGTTCCAGCGTAGATTGCGATTACAGGAAAACCACCCAACCCCCAGCCTAAATGCAGCCAGTTCAGCCCTATTCCATTTAATTGTTGCAGACGGGTCAGGGCAGGAGATTGAGATGCGGTGGGACGGAGTAGACGAACGGTGAGGACACTCAGAAGCAGGGTAGCGATCGCCCCCACTCCCCATCCCAGGAGGCTCTGCGCCAGACCGAAGCCATCGATCGCCCAGAAATTGACCGGGATCAGTAGTAGCGTTGCCAGTTGCAACATCTCGGAAGTTAACCGCAATTCGTTACGCTGGCGGGTCCACAGACCCACGCCCCAGAATGCCAGGGTATACCCCAACAAAATCAGGTACCGTTCTACCGCCGAAACATTCCCCCACTGGCTGGCAGCCAGCACACCTGAGGAAACCACGACGAGGAAGACCCCCAAAAACAACAGCCAGACCACGCTGATCTCGGCTGCCATTGCCCGGAATAGATGAGCTATCGGCAACTCCCGCCCTTGCTGAGCAGGCGGTTCAGAGGAGCTATCCGGCGGCAGAAAGTCGGCCACAACTGCGCCGATCGGCTCCAGCCCTGGCTCGATGGCGGGTGTTGGGATAGATACGCTCTCCGAAGCCGCCAGTGTGGCTCCTCGCAACCGCGTGAGATGCTGCTGCAACTCCTCCTGAACATTGCAAGCCAGAAAATCCCTGGCGATCTCCCTGACCTCCTGGTCAGTGAGCAGTCCAAGCTGGATCCAGGCCCCCAGCCCCTCCAGCAGTGCCGGGTGGTCACTGCGAATCCACACTGCCATCTCCTGAGAGCGATGCTGGGAAGATCCGGAGGGCTGAGACATAGTTCAACACAAAAAGGGAGGAGGTGAGTCAATTGACCTGTTTGCAAGGCGATCGCCCACGAATGCTTGCCTCTATTACACTGACAAACCCGAGAAAAACGGAATTTTACTGTGCCGCTGCCTGATCTGTACCTGGAGGATTGAGGGGAGAAACTTTCATCATGTTGCCACTGGCAGTTCCATCGATAAGTACTGGAGTTTTGACTATTTCTAGCGCCGCGAAACGCTCTCGCAGAGAGCGTTTCGCGGCGAATTTAATGTTAGCGCCGATTTTTCCTGAAACGCTGACGCAGTCAGCGTTTCAGGAAAAATCGGCGCAATTTAGTCAAAAGTCCAG
>JBIKWV010000570.1:0-4151 GCA_044356135.1 Elainellaceae cyanobacterium | reverse complement strand
GCCTGCCAGCATTTTGGTCGCGGATAGGCTCACCTCATTCAGCGAAATCCCGTCATCAAAATTCCACCCTGATTGGCTCTGGTGTTGGTGGATAGGAGGGACGAGGATACTCTACCTGCGGTGAAGCAAACGGGTCTGAGTAGAGATTGAATTTTTGCAGTAGTACCAACCAGAAAAAACGTGGATCGTCCAGCAGGTAGCGCTTCCACAATCGCTTTGGCTCCGCCAGCAAACGATACAGCCACTCTAACCCCACCTCACTGACCCATTTCGGCGAACGGTTAACGCTTCCTGCTTCGAAGTCGATGGTTGCTCCGATGGCCAGGAAGATCTTGACCTGGGTGAATAGATCTTTATACCTGCAAATGAATTTCTCCTGTTTTGGAGCGCCCACACCCACCGCCAGCACCGTTGCCCCGGACTGGTTCACCATCTCGATAATTTGTGCGCACTCCTGTTCATTGTTTTCAAAGCCGAAGGATGGCGAGTGGGCACCAACGATGATTTCGCGGCCGATCGCACGATTAATCCGACGCATTGCCTCTGCAGCAATGCCGGGTTTGGCTCCCAGCAGGAAGATCCGCACGTTGGGGTTGTTGCGGTGATAGGTGTAGAACGCTGGAAACAGATCTGAGCCTGAAATCTTTTCTTGAATCGGTGCTCCAAGAAAACGTGAGGCATACATCAAGATTTTGCTGTCACAGACACGGTAGTCCGCCGCACGATAGACATCTAGAAAATCGGGGTCATCTTGCAGCTTGACCAGGTGGTCTACGTTTGGGGTGAATACAACTCCCCTGTCCAGGCATTGCAGCAGTTCACTTGTCGAGAGATTGTCAATTGAAAGGTTCAGTACTTTAACCCGATTCATCCCTAACGCTCCAGAATCTGACGCAGTTTTTTTGTCGAACCCCTTCCACCGCTGCTTGAGATCACAGACCGGAAGCGGTGTTTTGCACAGGTGACCATCCTGTTTTTCTGTTCTACAAGTAATATCCGTGTATTGCAAGTATTAAATTACACTTTAATCAAGGCTTTACGGATCTGTGAAATCTAGTTTGCCACTCATGGGTTAAGGCTGAAATCAGCAGGAAAACGGATTCATGTCAACCTGGGCGATGAACAAATCAGTGCTTTTTCCGAGTTGATTATCTTTGTAAAAAATGTTTGGCTAACTGCGTGAAACTACAGGTGTTTCTGAAGGCGATCGCCCTTCTTTATCGCAATCTTGGGCTGCTTCTGCCTGAAAACCATGATTCTTGTTGGCTTGCGGGACAGCAGTATGGTTTTGCGTAAAGCGGCTGCACTCCGGATGGTAGTGACTTAAGATTCTGGGGAACTCTGGGCTTGAACTGGATATCTCATCGGCTTTACCGTCAACCCCAGGCCCGAAAGTTGAAATTTTCTAAGCCAGGGTGTTGCTGGGGTAAAGGACTTTCAAACGTGAAAAGTGACTAAGTGATAATACGTGGGTCAATGTGCTTTTTATGTGATGCCGTCTGATTGCTTGCCACCTGTTCTCGTCTTTTAAACGAAGTGTGTTTCATGAGCACGTTTTTCCCCGTTCAATTGCATCGCTGGAAGGAGGCTCCCCTCTGGCTTGTGGGTATCGCTGCCGGACTTGCGGCAATCAACGTCACCCTGGGCTGGCGTGCTGATAACTCAGACCTGGTGACCAGCAGTCTCCTGTTTTTTGCGGCGATCGCCTCTTCGCTGCATGAAAAGCGCGATCGCCTCACTTACCGTAGTGCCGCGCTGCCAACCGGACTGGGCGTTCTCCTGATTGCTTTTGTGCTTCTGAGGAGTCTTGGCAAGTCCAGTAATGCGTTCCTATTATTGTCTCCGCTGGTTGGAGGCGTAGGGGTGGCGCTGCTGGGGGCAGGTTTTTATGGGCTGCGGCAGTTTCGCCAGGAGCTGTTGATCCTGTTTTTTCTGGGGGTGCCGAAGGCAATCGTTCCCCTACTTGTCGATCCAACCGCTGCAACTGCCAATTTCAGCGCTCTCATGCTCTGGTATCTGGGATTTCAGGTACGACAGGACGGCCTGAATATCTATCTGCCAACGGGAGCCGTTGAAGTCTATCAACGATGCTCCGGTATTGAAGGAATTGCCCATCTGCTGTCGCTGTCGGGGTTGTTTTTGATGATGTTTCCCGTTGGTTGGGGGCTGCGGGTGGCGCTACCGATACTGGCGGCGGTGATTGCCTTCGTGGTCAACGGGTTGCGCGTAGCATTGATGGCCTATCTGGTGGCAGCAGGTCAACCGGAGGCATTTGACTACTGGCACGACGGTACCGGGTCGCTGATTTTTTCGATACTCGCAGTACTGCTCTTTGGTGCGATCGCTTTCCTTTTACTGCGGCTGAGCGAGACATCTGAAGATGACGATGGTCAGGAGTGGGAATTCCAGGAGGGAGAGGAGGCATGATCAACTGGCAATTGCTGAGACTTCCGGTGCTGGTAGCTACCTTTAGTGGTGTTGCGCTGACCTTTGGAAAAGTTGCCTTGATGCCTGCACCTGAATCCCAGGTAATTGCCCTTCCCCATTCGGTGCCTCTGGAGGGCTGGCAGTTGCTCAGAAGCACAGTCATTCCTCTAGAGGGCAATGCAGCCAATGAGCGTTCACCTGCTGTGCCGGGAACACTGTATCGGTATCAGCAGGGCGATCGCACGCTGAACATTGAGATGCGCTACCTGGTGGACGATGACTCCGAAGTTCGTAACCTGATGTTGAAATACGGCAAAAAGTCAGCGGCCTCAGCCCCGGCGACTGTGCAATTTCAGGAGGAGACGGGTTATGTCAGCCTCTCATCGGATCAGAGCCACCTCTACCTGAGTAGCTGTATTAACCCACGGGGCAGCACAACTGTGACTGCGGCTCAATTCAATCAGAATCGCTATGCCTACGATCTGCGTCCTGACCGGGTATTGCCTGTTCTTCTGGGGCAGCAATCCCTGCGCGATAGCCGCTGCCTCTGGACACACATGACCCTATCCCTCGATAAGGATAACTCTGACTCTGCTCGTCAGGTTCTGTTTGACGCCTGGAAGGACTGGGTTCAGTGGTGGCAACCCCGCTTCCCTGAACCTTAGAAATGCTGTTTCACGAAATACTCAACGAATTCAACTATGGAAACACCCACACCCCAAGCAACTCCCAAAATTTTCTCCCCGACTCTGATGCGCTGGGCGGGCTATGGCCTGCTAGTTCTCACGACGCTCGATTTGGGCGCAATTCTGCTGCCCCCCCGATTGATGGATCCCGCATGGGAATTTCAGACAATGGGTGCGGTGATTGAGCGTGTTCCCGTACCACTACTGGCGCTGGTGCTAATCTTTTTTGGTGAGAACTATGCTCGTAACAAGATCGAGAGAAATGTTTTAAAGGTACTCTCGTGGGCGACGTTGGCGTTTGGTATTTTCCTACTGCTGTTGATGCCGCTGGGAATTGTCAACACGATTCGCATCAACAACACGAATACGGAGCAGTTGACAGCTCAGTTTACCCAGCAAACTCAGCAGTTGGTTCAGTTTGAGCAACGCCTGAATCAGGCAACCCCTGAGCAAATTCAGGCATTTTTACAGAGCCAGCAGATTGAGTTGGACAGTGCCAATCAGCAGCCTCCCAAGGAGCAGATTATGGCGCAACTGACTCAGGTGAAACAGCGACTCCAGACCGAGTTCGAAACGCAGCAAACCAGCCAGCGGAATACCTTGTTTGAGAGCGCGATCAAGTGGAATCTGAGTGCGCTGGTTTCGGGTGCATTGTTTATCTACGCATGGCGCTTGACTGGCTGGGCCAGGGGGGGCAAGCGCAAGCGCAGTAAGACTTCTAAGAAAGTTGCCCCACAGGCATAGGTTCTCCTCAAAACATCAGGGGCACCACCTATGGGCGGTGCCCCTGATGTTTTGAGGAGAGATCAGGAGATATAGTGGTTTTCATTCGCATGAGGGGGCGGGGGGGATCGCCCCCACGCAGGGTCTCCACCCCTGCACCCCGTACCTCACCCGATCGAGAAGTGCAATAGACGCGATTAAGTTTGAAAACCCCAAAGCTGTTCCACCCGCGCAGCGGGCGGAACAGCTTTGGGGTTTTCGACTTTTTCCACGCCCACTTATTACCTCGGCAATATTTTAGAATGCAAAAGTTAA
>JBIKWV010000034.1:0-12751 GCA_044356135.1 Elainellaceae cyanobacterium | reverse complement strand
CATTCAACAACATTGGCAGAGTTTATAAAAATCAGGGACGCTATGCAGAGGCATTAACCAACTATCAGCAGGCATTAGCAATTAATCGTGAAGTGGGAAATCGTGCGGATGAAGGTACAACGCTCAATAGTATTGGAGGGGTTTACGGAAGTCAAGGACGCTATGCAGAGGCATTATCCACCTATCAACAGGCATTAGCGATTATTCGTGAAGTGGGAAATCGTGCGGGCGAAGGTCCGACGCTTGACAACATTGGAACCATTTACGCTGATCTGGGACGCTACGAGGAAGCATTAAGCACCTACCAGCAGGCGTTGACAATAGCTCGCGAAGTGGGCGAACGTGGGAACGAAGGTATAACACTCAATAATATTGGGACGGTTTACAACAACCTGAAGCGTTACGACGAAGCACTAGCCAACTACCAACAGGCATTGCTGATTAATCGCGAAATAGGCGATCGAGCCAGCGAAGGGGCAGCACTTACCAATATCGGCAGGATCTATGGTGAGCAGGGACGCTATTCCGAAGCACTTGCTACCAACCAGCAGGCATTGTCGATTAATCGCGAAGTGGGTAATCGAGCAGGCGAAGGTGCAACACTCAATAATATTGGGAGGACTTACCACAATCAGAGACTCCATTCCGAAGCATTGACCGCCTATCAACAGGCTTTAACGATCCGTCGCGAAGTGGGCGATCGCGCGGGTGAAGGTAAGACGCTCAATAACATCGGAGATACTTTTCTACAGATGGGTCAATTTACATCGGCTGAGGAGCAACTATTCAAGGCTCTGAATGTTCTTCAATCTTTACGCACATCAACGTTGACCCCTGCCAGCAGAATCGCTCTCTTTGAAACACAGATACAGAGCTATCAATTATTACAGTGGGCATTAGTTGCTCAAAATACATCTGGTAAGCTTCAACAAGCTCTTGAAGTGTCTGAGCAAGCTCGCGCTCGAACGCTGGTAGAGCTACTTTCAGAACGTCTCACAGGTCAGGAAACTGCCACAACAGTACAAATTAATCCAGATTTAAGAACAATTCGGGCGATCGCCCAACAGCAAAATGCAACCCTCGTTCAATACTCAGTTATCGATACAGAGAAGAATAAATCACTCTACATCTGGGTGATCAATCCAAAAGGTGAGATTCAATTTAAGTCCGTTGACCTGAGTAACCTCGATCGCCCTCTGAAAGATTTAGTCCAGCAGAGCCGAGACGCAATGGATGTCAGAGGACGGGGTGCAACCATCGTGGTGAGCCAAACGCCTGAAGCAATTGCGCGTAAGGAAGCAGAACAACGACAAAATCTTCAAACGCTCTACAAACTGTTAATCGAACCGATCGCCCCATACCTTCCAACCAATGAGCGCGGTTCTCTGCGAGACGGCGAAGCCGAACGCATCATCTTCATTCCCCAGGGCGATCTCTTCCTCGTTCCCTTCCCTGCGCTGATGGATGCCAACGGCAAATACCTGATCGAGAAACACACCCTTCTCACCGCTCCCTCCATCCAGGTTTTAGCCCTGACACACCAGCAGCGGGAACGACAGCGGGAAGAACAGCGACGGGAAGAAACCATGCTGGTGGTTGGCAATCCAACCATGCCAGAAGTCTGGAATCCGACAACCAACCGGAAGCAGCGCCTCGAACCATTGCTGGGTGCCGAGCAGGAAGCAGTTGCGATCGCCAGAAACTTCAACACACAGCCGCTGTTGGGAGGTCAGGCGACCGAAAGCGTGGTGAAACAGCGAATGCAAAATGCCCGGATTATTCATCTGGCGACGCATGGTCTTCTGGAGTACGGTGACCCGCGTGAATCTGGGGTGCGAGACTTTCCGGGAGCGATCGCCCTTGCACCGTCTCCCCAGGGTGATGACGGTCTCCTTACCTCGGCAGAAATTTACAGTATGAATCTGAATGCCGAACTGGTCGTCCTCAGCGCCTGCGATACCGGAAGAGGCACCATTACGGGGGATGGCGTACTGGGACTATCCCGGTCGTTCATGCAGGCGGGGGTTCCCAGCCTTGTGGTATCGCTCTGGCAGGTGCCCGATGCCCCGACGGCTGAATTAATGACGCAGTTTTATCAAAATTTGCAGCGATTAGCGCTTCGCGCAACTCCGCAGGAACCGCCCGACAAAGCGCAGGCACTCCGGCAGGCAATGCTGACCACGATGAAACAACACCCTGAGCCTCGCAACTGGGCGGCGTTCACGCTGATTGGTGAGGCGGAATAGACACGAACTGTCGATTACAGCAGATTCCCGGTTTCTTTTGTTTGCGCCGCAATCCTTGCTGGCTCGCACCAGAAGCCGGGGATCTTTCTGCGCTTCAGGAATCCGATCGATCGCCCCCACTATCCTGCATAGGTCTCCATCCACCAAAAATATAGTTTTGTGGAAGGCACAATGAACGCCTCTTCCAATGACCCATATAAGGAGAAGACTATGACGGATTCAATCCAACCCAATGTTGCCGAGCTGGAGCAAGAAACTCTGATGATGGTCGAACTGACCGATGGCGACCTGGACGCTGTAAATGGAGGTCTCAACATCGACCTGAGTTCGATTGACAGTCTGACAAATAGCTCGTCCAGCGACTTCTTTGGTCGTAAGCTGTCCTTTGGGCAAGGCACCTTTGCTGGTCCCTCTGGTAGCGGCACTCTCTCAATGCTGAACCTGGAGGAGGTCTTTAGCTCCGCCCAGCAGCACCTCTCTATCGACGGCAAGTAGGAAACTACTAACCGTAGGGCAGGCATCTTGCCTGCACAGGCAGGATGCCTGCCCTACGGTTGCTGAACAATGCCCACCCTACACAACTTCTCGATAGGAATGGAAATGTCTTCTGAGATCAACCCCAACCCCTATGAGGAATCTGTCAGTGCGCCTGTCGAACTGCAAGAGCATGAACTGGAGGCGATCGCCGGAGGAGCCGATATTTCCTTCTCCATGTCCATGATCGAAGAGACCACCGAACTGTTAGCTCAGCAGATGACAGGTTCTGACGGAAGTTCCTCCACTTCTGTATTCAAGTCCTCTCGCAAATCAATCTTCTCGCTCAATTTCAGCGGTCTGGGAATCAGCTCTGCCGAAGATTTCCTGGGCTTGCTCGTCGGTCTGTCCAAACTATTCGGTAGGCGTTGAATCACCGGAGAAAACGATGACTGAAATTTTAACCAGAGAGCTAAACAACGATGACATTGATTGGATGTTGTCCGTCGGGCAGCACACCTCTATCGAACCAGACACTGTTCTGGTACATCCCAATCAGTCCCAGAGCGCCATTTATATCATCCTCAGCGGCGTTCTGACCGTCACCCTTCCTCGCGTCATACAGGACGGCACTCGTGTCGAAGCTGAAATTGCCCAACTGACCAATGGGCAAATTGTGGGCAGTGTTCTCCCTGTCGAACAGGACTGGTCTGCAGCAACCATCACAGCGCTGACCCCCTGTGAACTGTTCGCTATTGAGCGATCGCCCCTCCTGCAAAAAATCCAGGACGACATTGGTTTCGCTGCCCGTCTGTACCGCGCCAATGCTCTGATGCTGGCAGACCAACTGAAGCATCTGGTGTTTCGGCTCACGGACGGCCCCACTGCTTTAAGCCAGATGCAACTGCGGGAAGCGGTGACCGTTTTTGCTGAACTCCAGGACAGCGATTTGGATTGGCTAATTGCCGTGGGGCAGGTGCAAAACCTTCCGGCAAATACCGTGCTGGTGCAGAGCGGACGTTCCACCGATGCGCTACACATTGTGCTGGAGGGGGCGATCGCCCTGAGTGCCCTTGAGGATGAATTCACCCTTCTGACCCGGACTTTTTCTAGAGGAGACACCCCTGCCGCCGAACAGGAGTTTGCCCGTCTATCACGGGGCGACCTGTTTGGCGAAACCCTGTTCGTGGATGCCTACTTCTCTGAAATCACCGTCCGAACCCTGCGCGACACCCAAATTCTATCGATTCCTCGTTGGCGGCTGACCGCAAAGCTGCTGCACGATCTGGGGTTTGCCTCCCGGTTCTACCGGGTAATGGCAATGCTGCTGGGAAATAAATATCAGAATATGATTCAGCAATTGCACCAGGAATGTTCCACTGCCAATGGTGAACAGACACCAGGAAATGTCCACGTCAACGAACTCAATCATCAACTGCTGAACCGAGTGGCACTGGCAGAAGCCCGGTTCGACTGGCTGCTGAAGCGAGCGACTCATTCATCTGGAACAGGGGAAGGATAATGGTCACACAGCGAAATCATCTGTTTCGGAAAGAAGCGCTCGATCAGTCTGCCTCCCCAGAGCAGCTCGATCAACTGATCCAGGTAGTCAGTCCCAAACGGTGGCTCTCCTTGGTGGCGCTGGGAACGTTGGTTACAGCCGGATTTGCCTGGAGCGTGTTGGGTCGGATTGCAGTGACAGTCGATGGTCGGGGGATGTTGGTGTACCCCGGTCGCGTAGTAACAGTGCAGGCGGGCAGTTCCGGGCGAATTCTGGAGTTGAAGGTTAAAGCGGGCGATGTGGTGGAGAAAGGTCAGGTTCTGGCAACCATTGACCAGTCAGAGCTGAAGAAACAGCTACAGATCACCCGTGACAAACTATCCCAACTTCAACTCCAGGACGGGTCTGCCAGAACGGCTCAACTTCAGCGGATTAACCTGGATCAGGAGGCGATCGCCCGTCAAAAACAAGCGGTCGAGGAGAATCTGAGGATTGCGCGATCGCTCACCCCAACGCTGCGCGAACGAGCTGTAACCTCCATTCAGTTTGAGCGAAAAGCTCTCCAGGAGCGTTTAAAAGACCTCCGTGAGCTGATGGGCACCGACAAGGCACGGTGGGATCGACTGCTGGCAGCCTATCAGGAGGGGGCAGTCTCCAGGGATATGGTGCTTCAAGCGCGACAAAAATATCTGGAAACGCGATCGCAGCTTAACAGTACAGAAACCGCACTGAAACAACTTGATCTGAAGGAAACAACAGCTCAGCAGGAATATCTCCGCAACGTCAATCAGGTGAATGAGCTGGAAGCACAGTTGAAGTCCCTGGAAACAAAACTAGCAACGCAGGTAGAACAGGATCTGGCAACCAACGCGAATCGCAAAAATCAGATTCAGGAGACGGAGCAGGCGATCGCCCAGCTAGAACTCCAATTACAGAAGAATGGAGCGATCGTCAGTGACTACAGCGGTCAGGTTCTGGAGGTCAGCGCCAAATCAGGACAATGGCTCGAACCTGGGGTGAGCGTAGGGACAATCACTGACCAATGGTATAGCCAGGGCAGTGCTGACGGTTCTCAGGGGCGGTGTGCTGGTGCAGGGCGATCGCCTGCCGCCAGTTCTTCCTGCGAGAAGCTTACGAGTGTGGTGTTTGTCCCTATGAGTGAGGGCAAGAAAATCCGGGAGGGACTAACGCTGCAAATAACCCCCAGCAATGTCAAGCGTGAGGAATACGGCGGCATTATTGGCACAGTGAAAAGTGTTTCCACCTATCCGGTGACGGAGCAAGGAGCAGCCGAACTGGTGGGTACCCCAAATGTTTTGCCAGAGGTGATGTCTCAGGGCGCTTACGTTGCGGTGGTGGCGGAACTTCAGGCAGGTGACACACCGAGCGGATATCGCTGGTCGTCCTCCAGTGGTCCAGCCCAGCCTATTTCACCGGGAACCCCCGCAACCGTTCGAATTGAGGTGGAGGAGAAGGCACCGATCGAGTATGTTCTCCCGTTCCTGAAATCGTTGATTAATCCGTAGGAGAGAGCAATGGTACAGAGTGATTTACAGCAATTTCCCAACGATCTTCAGCGAGTGTTGGCATATGGGCGATCGCTCCCCCAACAAATCCACCACCTTGCCACCACGCTCAAGCAACTTCCCCATGAAATTCGAGAACGCGCCCGCGCCCGTCAGCGTACCCCGACTGTTCTCCAGATTGAAGCCGTAGAGTGCGGTGCAGCTGCTCTGGGTATGATTCTGGGTTACCACGGTTATACTGCGCCCCTTTCAGATCTGCGGCAGACTTGCGGCGTTTCACGAGACGGTAGCAAAGCCGCAAACGTGCTGAGCGCTGCCCGTCAATACGGACTGCAAGCAAAAGGAGTGAAGATAAATTTAGCAACTGCACGGCAGCTTCCCTGTCCCTATATCGTCTTCTGGAATTTCAATCACTTCCTCGTGGTCGAGGGCTTCTACCGCCAGGAGGTCTTTATCAATGACCCTGCTACAGGTCCACGCACGGTAACGCTATCAGAATTTAGCGAATCCTTCACAGGCGTTGTGCTGACATTTGAGCCGGGAGCAGAATTTCAGAAGGGCGGCAGCAAAACCAGCGTTGTTTCAGGTCTGTGGAGCCGCTTACGAGCCTCTGTCTGGTCACTGGGATTCTGCGTGTTGGTGGGCTTTCTGCTGGTACTACCCGGACTGGCGATGCCTGCTTTTTCTCGCGTCTTCATCGATGAAATTCTGATTGGTGAGCAATACAACTGGGTGCGTCCGCTCATTGTGACAATGCTCTTCACAGCGATATTGTCTGGACTATTAACGCGGCTGCAATTACAGCTTCTTCGTCGCCTCAGAATTAAGCTGGCGATGAGTATGTCCAGTAAGTTCCTGTGGCATCTGCTATACCTGCCGATGGGCTTCTACGACCAGCGAATTGCGGGAGAAATCAGCAGTCGTCTCCAGTTAAACGATCGCCTCGCCAGTCTCCTCTCTGGTCAGCTCACGACCAACGCAATTTCCTGCGTGATGATTGTTTTCTACGCAGCGGTAATGCTCTACTACGATCCGATTCTCACCCTGATTGGCGTTGCCTTCATTGCAATTAACCTGCTGGTGTTGCAGTGGATGGGGCGATCGCGTGCAGATGCCAATGCAAGGCTGACCCAGGAGCAGGGGAAAGTGAGTGGAGTGACGATCGCCGGACTACAAAGTATGGAGACGCTAAAGGCATCCGGTCTGGAGTCCGATTTCTTTATGCGCTGGGCAGGCTACTACGCCAAGTCCCTCAATGCTCGTCAGGAACTGGATGGATTAAACCAGCGGTTAAGCGCCTTTCCTGCGTTTCTCACAGGACTCAGTTCAATGCTGGTGCTCGTTGTCGGTGGACTGCGGGTGATGGACGGTGTGCTATCCATTGGAGAACTCATTGCTTTTCAGGCTTTGCTGCAACAGTTCATGCAGCCTGTATCGCAACTGATTCGGCTGGGCGGTGACTTTCAGGAGTTAGAAGGGACATTGAACCGACTGGATGATGTGTTGCAGAATCCCGTTGTGGAGCGATCGCCCGTTCATCCTGCGGAGGCGAAACAGTTGGCACAGCCAAAACTCCAGGGATATCTGGAATTAAAGAATCTTACTTTTGGCTACAGCCGCACCGCACCCCCCTTAATTGAAAACTTCAGTCTGTCTCTGAACCCCGGACAGCGAGTGGCCCTGGTTGGCGGTAGCGGTTCCGGCAAATCTACGATCGCCAAACTCGTCAGCGGTCTCTACCAGCCCTGGTCAGGTGAAATTTGCTTCGATGGAATCCTAAGAGAAGAAATTCCCCACTCCGTTATCACCAATTCCCTCGCCCTGATCGAGCAGGATGTCCGCCTCTTTGGTGGCACTGTCCGCGACAATCTGACGCTGTGGGATACGACCATTCCCGACAGCAATCTTGTCCAGGCGTGCCGCGATGCCGCGATCCACGACATCATTCTGTCCCTCCCCGGTGGCTACAGCGCTGATCTGCTAGAGGGGGCAGCGAACCTCAGCGGCGGACAGCGGCAACGGTTAGAAATTGCCCGCGCCCTGGTCAACAATCCCACTATTCTATTGATGGACGAAGCCACCAGCGCCCTGGACACCGAAACTGAACGCATCATCGACTACAACCTGCGCCTGCGCGGCTGCACCTGTTTGATCGTGGCGCACCGACTCAGCACCATTCGAGACTGCGACGAAATTATCGTGCTACAGCGCGGCAAAGTGGTACAGCGCGGCTCCCATGATGATCTCTGTCGCATAAGCGGCCCCTACCTGGAATTAATTAAAAGCGAAGGCGGATCTTTAGAGGATGTTTAACCATGCTGGCAGAAGATAGAGTTTTAGAGCGATCGCGCACCTTAAAAAGCAACGAACCCCTGCTGCTGGATGACCCAGAAATTGTCTGGCTGGTCGAATCAGGTTCCCTGGCGCTGTATGCGATGAATGTGCAGAACGGAATTTCTAGGGGGCAGCGCCGCTATTTGTTCACTGTCAAAGCGGGTGAAGCTCTGTTTCCGGCAACGTTCACCTCAGCGGAAGGGCAGTGTCAAATTCTGGCAGTAGCGCTGGAAGCCACTCAACTGATGAAACTGTCCCGATCTGCATTCTCTCTGTGGATGAGTGAAGAAGAGGAACCGCTTCAGCAGCTCGAAACCTGGATTCATCGCATGGGTTCCACTGTTGCTGGCATCGCCTCACCAAAATTATCGACACCGATCGATCGCTTCGGCATTTTAGGAGCAGGCGAGGTGTTTCAGTCAGTGCAGGGGTCGATCACCTGGATTCGTATCCTCCAGGGGCGATCGCTCTTGTTGGGAATGGAATCGCTGGCCCTGGACATAAGCAGTGGATGGATACCACTCAACACTCATCTGTGGCTTCAGGCAACGGAAATCGTTGAATTAGAAATTCATGATAGTTATGAACTGTATCCTCACATCCGGTTAGAAGGATTAGATCACGTCCAGGGAATTTTACTGAAGGGAATTCAACAGCTTCAGCGACAGGAATTGGAGCAGGAAGCTGGACGATTCTGGGAACGACAGAAGCTGAATGATAAAGCAGTCACAACGACGCTGAATACCCTCGCTTCTATCTTTGAAGTTCAGGCGGTAACAGAAGAACACAATCAGCTCCAAGTTACTGCAAAAAGTTCTGAGGAAGCGCTGTTAGAAGCAGCGGGTCTGGTAGGACGATCGCTCGGTATCACCGTTACTCCGCCTGCAAAATCCGAAAACCTCCGACGAGTCGGAGAGCCACTGGAGGCGATCGCCCGCGCCTCCCACATCCGCACTCGTCGGGTCACCCTGCGCGACGGATGGTGGAAGAAAGATGGCGGTCCACTGCTGGCATTCACGCTGAAAGATCGTCAGCCCGTTGCACTGCTGCCCGCGTCTGAGAATCAGTACGAGGTGATCAATCCCCAACAGCAAACCCGCACACGCTGTGATGAGGCGATGGCCGAAACCCTGGCTCCCACCGCTTATTTCTTCTATCGTTCTCTACCTACTACTCTCAAACCGCTCCAGTTACTCAAATTTGCTGCCAGAGGCCATTTGAAAGAATTGCTGGTGGTTCTGCTGACGGGTATCGCCGCAACCCTGTTTGGCATGATCACGCCCCAGGCAACGGCAATGCTCATCGACCAAGCAATCCCCAATGGCGATCGTCGTCTGCTTCTCCAGATTGCCCTCGGTCTACTTGCTACCACAATGGGCACCACCCTGTTCCAACTCACTCAGGGATTTGCCGTGATGCGCCTGGAAACCTTCGCCGATGCCGCTACCCAACCCGCAGTCTGGGATCGTCTGCTGAACTTGAAAGCATCTTTTTTCCGGGATTATGCGATCGGCGATCTCAGCTCACGGGTGTCTGCGATTACACAAATTCGTCAAAAGCTGGGTAATACCATTCTCAAAAGTCTTTTCTCCAGCGTGTTTTCATTTCTTAACTTGGGATTATTGTTCTATTACAGCATTCCATTAGCCTTTGTCGCTCTTGGCGTTGCTGTGATTAACATCGCTGTTACTCTCTTCTCCAGTATTCTCACCCTCCGCAAAATTCGTCCCATGCTCGACCAGCAGGGCAGGCTACTCGGGATGATGGTACAGATTATCAACGGCGTGTCAAAGTTTCGCGTGGCAGGGGCTGAGACGAGAGCGTTCGCCTATTGGGGTAGACAGTACAGCCACCAGCTCAAGCTAATGCTGGGCACACAGGGAATTGAGGACAATCTGGCGGTGATTAACAACCTGCTGTCTGCGATCACGCCAGCGGTGCTGTTTGGCTGTGCGGTCTACCTGCTTCAGCAGTCGCAGGCAAACCAGGGTAGTTTCTCAACGGGGACTTTCCTCGCCTTCAATGCCGCCTTCGGCACCTTTATCGCCGGAGCCACCAGCCTCAGCACCACGGTTGTCGATGTGCTGGAAGTTCTTCCCATCTGGCAGCGGGCACAGCCCATCCTCCAGGCGACCCCCGAAGTGGATGACGAAAAAGCAGACCCCGGACGGCTCTCTGGGCAATTAACGGTCGATCGCGTTGTTTTCCGATACCGGGAGGACGGTCCTCCAACTCTGGATAACGTCAGCATCGAAGCAGCCCCCGGAGAGTTCATCGCCCTGGTCGGCCCCTCCGGCAGCGGTAAATCTACGCTATTTCGCTTGCTGCTGGGTTTTGACACACCTGAATCTGGCGCCCTCTACTATGACGGACAGGATCTAGCCGGATTGGATGCCCAGGCGGTGCGTCGTCAACTGGGCGTTGTTTTGCAGAATAGCCGCCTGATGTTTGGTTCCATCTTCGAGAATATCTCCAGCAATGCTGTAATCACAATGGATGAAGCCTGGGAAGCGGCTCGAATGGCGGGTCTTGCAGACGACATCACTGCCATGCCAATGGGAATGCACACCGTCGTCAGCGAAGGCGGCACCAACCTCTCCGGCGGTCAACGTCAGCGGCTAATCATCGCCCGCGCCCTGGCACTGCGTCCCCGCATTCTGCTGTTCGACGAAGCCACCAGCGCTCTCGATAACCGGACGCAGGCAATTGTCAGTGAAAGTCTCGATCGCCTCAAGGTCACCCGCATTGTGGTAGCTCACCGCCTCAGCACCATTCGCAACGCCGATCGCATTTATGTAATGCAGAATGGGCGGGTCGTGCAGCAGGGTGACTTTGAGGAGTTGGCGACGCAACCGGGTTTGTTCAGCCAGTTGATTCAGCGGCAGCGGATTTAGGGGGCGATCGCCCCGGACACACGGGTGACGGTAGGGGTACCGGTCGTGTCAAACCGTTCGGGCAGTGGAGCAATCGTCTACAATTCAGATAATGGTTCTATATGCGCGATCGCTCATGGCCCAAACTATCGCTCTCACTAAAGCAATTACTAATTTGCAGGAGGCACATGAAAGATTGGACGTGTCTCCTGCTTCTGATGTTAATTTTTTCACGGAATGGCTGGAAGCACTTCCAGAGTTGAGCACTTCGGAGAAACGTGTGCTAGATAGATTGCGCGATCGCTACCGCTACTACCAATCCGATGGCTCAATCACCGAGGGAACCGTCAATCTGATTCTGCTTGCACCATTGCTTGAGCTTCTGGGTCTGTGTGACCCTCCTTATAACTGGAGTTTTGACAAAAAGTAGAGGCTGTGAGGTCGGGAAGGGCAGGCAGAAAAGCCCCCCCCGACGCAGCAATACCGGGAGGGATGCTCAAGTTCAACACAAACCAGAATTAAGACCCTTGCAAGGGCGGTGATTTCGCGGACTTTTTCGGCATCGTTGCTCTTTTTTTGACGGTTGGATAGCGAGTCCGAGGGCGACGGGGTTTCCCCGGTGGCCACCCCTGTGATTTTCCGCGTAGTTTGGGCGGTTTTGCTGGGGTGCCAATCGCCGCTAAAATTACCGCAAACGCCTGAGCCACCCGCCCTGGAGACAAACTATCCGCAGGCGATTGCCAGGGCAAGGGGTGATCTTTGACCTCGTCGCGGGCCAGCCACAGTTGCCAACTCATAATCGGCATCAAGGCACTCCAAGCCTCGGTTGCAGACACCTCCGCCAGTTGTGGCAGTGTCCAATGGAGTCGCTGCTTGGCAAAGCGATACCAGTGGTCTACTGCAAAGCGGCGCAGGTAGTGTCGCCACAGTTCGCCCAAAGGCGGCATCGTTTGGCCTAAGTAGACCAACCACAAAGGCTGAAACTTGCACTTGCGGCCCACCGACTGCAACACTTCGACCCGCAACAGTTCCATCTCGCGGCTAGCAGAGCGCTGGAAGTGCAAGCGGCTCCATCGCGTCACTTGCACTTGCCCCAACTGGGGGTCGTCCACAGTGAGGGTCTCGATGGGCGTCGCCCAACTGCTCGGCTCGTTTAACTTGAATTTGTCGCCATGCTTGCGCGGTGCCCCTCTGCCGCTGTAAGCAGGGGGCGCTCCCCACAACACTCGATATCCCGACACCCGGATCAGCAGGTCAGCCGCTATGTCAGCGGTTTGATTGATGAAGCTGGCGTTGCCATACTCCCGGTCATACAAAGCCAGTGGCCGCACCGTCAGCTTTTGGCTCACCTGTTTCAGTTGCAAGGCGGCTTTGCTTAACGGGGTCTCGAAACTGGTAATCCGCTCATGTCGCAACGGCAAGGCCCAACTCCCCGGTTGCTCTGGCACCCACACCAGTGTGCTGTAGCCATGTCCAATCCCCATTGACGAATTCCCATCCACCGCACTGTGAACAGAACTGCGGTCTTTCAACGTCACCGCATTCGGTCTCACCCAGGCCGTGTGGTCTCCTGCTAGCACAACTTGGCTTGCCGTTGGTAGGTGTTCGATGTATGCGCTCATCATGCGGTCGCCGCTAGGCGAATTCGTGGTTAGGCTGCGATACAGGCTCGGCCATTGCCGCCGAAACACAGGGCTTAACGACAAGCTGACAAACGAACTGACCCCAGCACTGGTGAGGACCGCGTCCATCAACTCGAAGATGCTATCTTTGCTCCTTCCCAGGCTTTGATAAACA
>JBIKWV010000569.1:0-4153 GCA_044356135.1 Elainellaceae cyanobacterium | reverse complement strand
GGAGGCCAGCCTTTCGCCCGAAGACACGAAATCCCTGCGGGAGTTCTATATCTGCTCTTTCTCCAGCCGCACGATCGTCTACAAAGGGATGGTGCGATCGGCAGTTCTGGGCGACTTCTATCTCGACCTGCGCCACCCGGCCTACCAGAGTACGTTCGGGGTCTATCACCGCCGCTTCAGCACCAACACCATGCCGCGCTGGCCTCTGGCTCACCCCATGCGACTCGTGGGCCACAACGGTGAGATTAATACGCTATTAGGCAATATCAACTGGATGCTGGCCCGCCAGAGCGACCTGGCCCATCCTCTCTGGGGTGACAAACTCCCCGACCTGCTACCCACGGTCAACGCCGACAACAGCGACTCCGCCAACCTGGACAACGTGCTGGAACTGCTGGTGCGATCGGGGCGTGACCCCCTGGAGGCACTCATGATTATGGTGCCCGAAGCCTACAAGAACCAGCCCGACCTGGCGAAGTATCCCGAAATCACCGATTTCTATGAGTTCTACAGCGGACTTCAGGAATCCTGGGACGGACCCGCGCTACTCGTCTTCAGCGATGGCAAGAAAGTCGGGGCCAGCCTTGATCGCAACGGGCTGCGTCCCGCCCGCTTCGCCGTGACTCGCGACGGCTATATCGTGGTGGCATCAGAAGCCGGGGTCGTGGATTTACCTGAATCCGAAGTTATCGAGAAAGGACGGTTAGGCCCAGGACAGGCGATCGCCTTTGACCTGGAGCGCCGCGAGATCCTGAAGAACTGGGAACTGAAGCAGCGCATTTCTAGCGCCAAGCCTTACGGTCAATGGCTCCAGGCGCATGGCAGAGAACTGAAGCCGCAGTCCTTTGAGGAAGTGACTCAGATGGACAATGCTTCCTTGTTGCGCCATCAAATCGCCTTCGGCTACACCTCCGAAGACGTGGAGATGATTATCGAAGAAATGGGAGCGAAAGGGGCAGAGCCTACCTTCTGCATGGGAGACGATATTCCCCTGGCGGTGCTGTCGGATAAGCCGCGTTTGCTCTACGACTACTTCAAGCAGCGGTTCGCCCAGGTGACGAACCCACCCATTGACCCGCTGCGGGAAAAACTGGTGATGTCTCTCAACGTCAAGCTAGGGGAACGGGGGAATTTGCTGGAGGAGAAGGCGGAGGATGCTCGTCTGCTCAGTTTGCAGTCCCCCGTCCTGAACGATGCGGAACTGGATCAGATTCGCCAGTCTGGTTTCGAGACGGCGACACTGTCTACCCTGTTTAGTATCAGTTCGGGACCAGAGGGACTGCGGCGGGCGGTGACCGACCTGTGTCAGCAGGCAACGGCAGCGGTGCGTGAGGGCAAAAAGATTCTGATTCTGAGCGATCGCACCCCCCTCAGCGATACCACCACCTATATCCCCCCGCTCCTGGCGGTTGGCGCTGTTCACCACCACCTGATCCGTCAGGGGCTACGAATGAAGGCTTCACTGGTCGTAGACACAGCCCAGTGCTGGAGTACTCACCACTTTGCCTGCCTGATCGGTTATGGGGCCAGCGCCATTTGCCCCTACCTGGCGCTTGAGACGGTGCGTCAATGGCATAGCGACTCCAGAACTCAAAATCTGATGGAGCGAGGCAAGTTGAACGCGATTTCGATCGCACAGGCCCAGCAAAACTATCGCAAGTCAGTGGAATCAGGTCTACTGAAGATCCTCTCAAAGATGGGGATTTCGCTGCTGACGAGCTATCACGGCGCGCAGATTTTTGAAGCGATCGGCATTGGCGGCGATCTGCTCCACCTGGGATTCTCTGGTACCGCCTCCCGCATCGGTGGTCTCAGCGTAGCGGATCTGGCTCAGGAAGTGCTGTCGTTCCACTGCCGCGCCTTCCCCGAACTGACGGTGAAAAAGCTGGAGAACTTTGGTTTCGTCCAGTACCGTCCCGGTGGTGAATACCACATGAACAGCCCGGAAATGGCGAAGCACCTGCACAAAGCGGTGGGTAACAAGAACTATGACCACTACGAGCTGTACCAGAAATATCTTGAGGAGCGCCCTCTGACGGCGCTGCGTGACCTGCTGGATCTGAAGAGCGATCGCCCCTCCATTCCGATTGAGGAAGTTGAACCCATTGCAGAGATTGTCAAGCGCTTCTGCACTGGCGGCATGTCCCTGGGCGCACTCTCGCGTGAGGCCCATGAGACGCTGGCGATCGCCATGAACCGGATCGGCGGTAAGTCTAACTCCGGTGAGGGGGGCGAAGACCCAGTGCGGTTCCGGGTGCTGGACGATGTCAATGAGAACGGTCAGTCTCCGCTGCTCCCCCACCTCAAGGGTCTGCGTAACGGTGACACCGCCAGCTCTGCGATCAAGCAAATTGCCTCTGGGCGATTTGGCGTCACACCAGAGTACCTGATGAGTGCCAGACAACTCGAAATTAAGATGGCTCAGGGCGCAAAACCGGGCGAAGGTGGACAGCTTCCCGGCAACAAGGTAAGCCCTTACATTGCCATGCTGCGTCGTTCGAAGCCGGGGGTAACGCTGATTTCGCCTCCCCCCCACCACGACATCTACTCGATTGAAGACCTGGCTCAGCTGATCTTTGACCTGCACCAGATTAATCCGAAGGCGCAGGTGTCGGTGAAACTGGTAGCCGAGGTTGGTATCGGGACGATCGCCGCTGGGGTTGCCAAAGCAAACGCCGATATCATTCAAATCTCCGGCCACGATGGGGGTACGGGCGCTTCTCCCCTCAGCTCCATCAAACACGCCGGAAGTCCCTGGGAACTGGGTCTGACCGAAGTCCATCGGGTGCTGATGGAGAACAAGCTGCGCGATCGCGTCGTTCTCCGGGTTGATGGCGGCATCAAGACTGGATGGGATGTAATCATGGCGGCCCTGATGGGCGGCGAGGAGTATGGCTTCGGATCGATCGCTATGATTGCTGAGGGCTGTATTATGGCCCGCATCTGCCACACCAACAACTGTCCCGTTGGTGTCGCCAGCCAGCGAGAAGATCTGCGTAAGCGGTTCACCGGAATTCCAGAGCACGTTGTCAACTTCTTCTACTTCATTGCAGAAGAGGCGCGATCGCTCCTGGCGCGACTGGGATACCGTTCGCTGAATGAGATTATCGGTCGGGCTGATCTGCTCAAGATGCGTGAGAATGCGAAACTGGCCAAGACACAATCTCTGGATCTGAGCTGTTTGATCCACCTGCCCGATGCTCGTGAAGACCGGAGCTGGCTGACTCACGAAACCGTCCACAGCAACGGATCAGTATTGGATGACGAGCTACTGGCCGATCCCGAAATTCAGGCGGCAATTCAGAACCAGACCAGCCTGACCAAAACTGTGACAGTGATCAATACAGATCGCACGGTGGGGGCCAGACTGAGTGGGGCGATCGCCCAGCAGTATGGCGACACTGGATTCGCTGGACAGATTATCCTGAACTTCAAGGGCAGTGTTGGTCAGAGCTTTGGGGCGTTTAACCTGTCGGGAATGACGCTCAACCTGGAGGGTGAGGCCAATGACTACGTCGGTAAAGGCATGAATGGCGGCGAGATTACCATCAAGCCACCTGCTGAAGCACCGTTTAGCCCTGCGACCAACGTCATCCTGGGCAATACCTGTTTGTACGGTGCGACGGGTGGTGTGCTGTATGCCAGTGGTCAGGCGGGAGAACGGTTTGCCGTGCGCAATTCAATGGCGAGAGCCGTGATTGAGGGCGCGGGCGATCACTGCTGCGAATATATGACGGGTGGCGTGGTGGTTATTCTGGGTCGCGTGGGCCGCAACGTGGGTGCAGGGATGACGGGTGGACTGGCCTACTTCCTGGATGAAGACGGCAGCTTCCCTGACAAGGTGAACCCCGAAATCATCAAAATCCAGCGGATCAGTAGTTCGGTGGGTGAGCAACAGTTGCGGGAACTGATCGAAGCTCACGCGGATCGAACCGGTAGCCCCAAAGCCAGACAGATTCTAGAGCACTGGACTGACTATCTGCCCAGATTCTGGCAGGCGGTGCCTCCTTCGGAAGCCAACAGCCCGGAGGCCAGTGCGGATGCAGAAAAGGTGCTGACGCCTGCCCCGTAGATGAAAAAGTGAGGGGTGATCGCCCTCATCTCATGAAAATCCGCAAATTTAATTACTCTAAAAAGTGCCTGTCGCAACGCG
>JBIKWV010000568.1:0-4154 GCA_044356135.1 Elainellaceae cyanobacterium | reverse complement strand
GAAACGCTGGCTCAGCCAGCGTTTCAGAAAAATCGGCGCGATTTAGTCAAAAGTCCAGAATTAACGAATCTGATACGGTTGGTAGACCTGGACTGGATTATAAACAAACTGTTTATAGGCTCTCACCTGCTGACTCAACAGATCCCATCGGGGTTGATCCCCCCCATCCGTCTGAATTCGCTCCTCCATCCGCTGCAAAAACGCCCGCAAAAACTTCTTGCGTCCAGAATCATTCAAATAACATCCCCCCTCCCGTGGCTCAAAATCCCGCTCGGCATCCATCACCCCCCGATTCACCAGATACAGCAGGAGAGAATCGACGATCGGGGCGCGAAACTCCTCCACAAGATCTGAGGCAAGTGCTGCATGGCGATCGCTCCCCTGGTGCAGGCAGGCATAGTAGGGATCCAGCCCCTGCAACTCCAGCAAACTCAGCAGATGATTCCACAACACCTGATAGCCGAAACTCAGCATCGCATTCACTGGATTCCCCGGAGGGCGACGACTCCGGGCAGTGAACACAAAAGCTGGATTACTCAAACACTCTCCTAAAGCACTGAAATAGCTGGCCGCACCCGCACCCTCCAATCCCATCAACCGCTCTGTAGAATCAGATTGGGCTGCCTGCACTGATAGATACTCCAGCGTTTGAATTGCCGTAGTCGTTACCGTCGATTCCTGCCGTCGCTGCTGTCGCTGTAGCAGCACCCGACTATTCTTCAACTTTGTCTGCACGATCGCCCTGGCGGTGATCAGCTTCTCTACCCCAGAGAGCTGCTGTTGATAGCGCGACAATTGGCGATAGCCTCGTTCAATCGGAATTAGCCTGCCGTAGCAATATCCCATCCGCGACAGGTACGCGATCGGGATATCGCGCTGGAGGCAGGCGCGAATCACCGGGGTTGTCACCTGAGACTGCCCAAAGATCAGGATCTGCTCCAGCAAAGGCAACTGCACCTCTTGCAGTACAGTCTGTCCTTGCTTGATCACCACCATCTCTCGTTGCAGCGTCAGGTAACACCCCTGCTGGGAAACGTAGAGCGATCGCACCATCCTACCGCTGTTCCAGGTCACTACCGCTCTGAGGGCGATCCAGCGAGGACTCAGTGCGATCATGCAACTCGACCTGGCGAGGACGATTACCGCCTAAGGTGCCGGAGGGGCGATCGCCCTGGAGATATCCAACAATGCGATCGGCAACAGTGGCGGTGAGATAGGTTGCCACCATTACCAACAGCGTGTTGATGAGGACGGCGGCTAATCCCAATGGTGCGATCAGTAAGACAACGAGCGTAATCAAGCCGTTCATAACGGCAACAGAGACATTACGAACCTGTGCGGCACGAGGGGTAAAGTACATGGTTTTCTTTCCGATAGGGTAGACTGACGAATCGATACACCCAATTGCAGTCAATCGTTACCTGCGGCGGAGTAATACCTCCAACCGGGGGGTCGAAACATTGAAGCTCAAACCCCCTCTCTCAAATCTGCACTTCCTCCCGTGGGAGCAGGGAACCTTTAGCGCAGCTCCAACCCCGTCGCTGTGAACCGTAACCGATCTGGACGTACCCCCAGGGCGGATTCGAGGGCTACTCCGGCGATCTCGCGGTAGGTCTGGAGCAGCGCCTGGTCGTTCTCTTCGACTGCAACGACGTAGCCTGCTAAAGGCAGGGTGGCCATCAGCACGAAGGTCTCATAGAGTTTCTGACGCTCCTGGCTGTTCAGCGCCTGGAAGGCCGCCGAAGAACCAAAGGCCGCGTCACTGTTGGCCTGGAGGTTCATCAGTGCGGCTTCGGTGGGTTCCTCGCCGTAATGCACCATGTAGCAAACCCCCACCAGATAGGTGAAGGCCATCGCCACGTTGTTGGGGCGACCCAAACGGCGAGCTTCTGCCTCAAAGGCGGTGAAGCCACCAGTAAAGGTTTGGGTCATCTGGCTGACGATAGCGGGATCGTTGCTCAGGCTTTGGGCAAACTGACTGATCTGCAGGCGTTGAGAGCCGGGGGTGAAGGTGGTTTTGGGGGCAACTTGAGCCTGGGTTCGGGCGGTGGTTTGGGCACTCTGGCTGCTGTTGTTGCGCCGATTGATGCTGTTGAGCTGTGACTGAGCTTCACGCACCATCGCCGCGTTTCTCTGAACGCTGAGGTAGGCGTTCATGTTGCTGAAGCTGAGGCTGCTGGGCGCGCCAAACTGGGCCACAGCCGGACTACCAAAGCCAACGGCGGCGAGGACGGTCATGAGGATGGCCTTGAGGGATGGCTTCATGGATTCTCCTGGATGGGTCTTAGGATTTATACATTTGAGAACTCGAGCATTACAGTGCACCGCTCATCACGATCACGTTGAAGGATCAACCTGTTTCCGTTGATACACAGCAGTTTTCCCGCTGGTGAGGTGCAGGGGGCGTAGGGGCAATGCCGTTTGGCTCCCACACCCACTTACTTATGGTAAAGAAAAAAACAGGAAAGTTGGAAGAGCGATCGCACAATTGCCCCTTCTATCGCCCCCCGATAGAGTTCACTGATACCGTCATCAGTTCCTCAATCTGACGATTCAACTCATCAAATGGATTATCCAATTTCCCCGGTGCGATTTTCTTCAAAACAGCTTGCATTTTCTGGATCAGGTCATCTACATCGTCAATTTGCGAAAGTCCTTCAAATTCATGGATCACTCGGTTGCGGCGATCGCACGCCTCGTTAAGTGCCCGAATTGGATGCAAGACTTCAGCGAACTGCGGATAAAATTCCAGGATCGCAATCAATACTGGTCGATTGGGAAATTTCTGTAACGTCAAAGGATATCCCTTAAACTGATATTCCTGTAGATAGTCATAGAGCTTTCCTTCCTCCGCCTGCCCTAAGAATTTCCAGAAGCCTGCACACTCCGCAGGACTGGAGGGTAACTCTCGCCCCAATTTCGTACAAACCAGATACCGTAAGACACCCTCCTGAAACCGTGATAACTTGACTAAAAATTCTGCGTATTCCTGATTGTGATACTCAATCAACGCATTAAAATAGGCTTCTCTCAGTAGATCACGTCGATCCGCTTTGCTGCGGAGTCTGGCAATTTCTTGATTCCAGCGCCCATCCAGATTGGCAGTAATGGCAGCGATCGCCGAATATGCACCATCAAAGTCCAACGCAAATCGGCAGTGACCATAATTTAATAATGCCAGGATCCGTTGATCATTCAAGCCCGCTGCTGTTAGTGATTTCAACGCTCCGCTATAGTTATAGTCATTCACCTGTTGCCTTGCAACTTTCAGATCAAATTCCTGTTTGAGTGTGTCTACATTCGTCTGAAAGACTCGCTGTTGCCCAGGTATCATCTGTTCTGGATTGCGAACCTGCCACACTCGACTGTGTGGCGCATAGCCCGCCGCCTGCAAAATGCTCCAGGTTGATTTCAATACAGGGGTTCCCGACGAAGCGTTAAACTCTAACCGATCTGCTGCTGTCATCTCGCCCATCGCCATATCAATCGCACGTCGCGCTTCCTGCACTGCCAGGAGAAGATTTACCGGATCCTCAGAAAGCTTTTCATCGACAGGGAGGGTGGCGATCGCTTCCACGGACAACTTCAAAGGTTCCATTGTCAGCCATTCGTGCGTCTCCAATGCCCGCTGTTGCGTATCTTTCGTGTAAAACAGAATCACCTTTTTAATAATGCAATCTTCCTGTAGCAGGTGATGCACCAGTGACACGATTGAGCCTTCTTTTTCAGTGTTGTTGGAATAGGGATCTTGTTGACCCACAAATGAAAGGATGATGCTTGGCATAATGGAGTACAAGAAGTGAGCAATAATAGGTCATTAGTATCTACAGTGTGAAATACGCCTGAGAGGATGTTTGAAAAGGTAGGGTCTGTTGTGGTTAATACTGGGAGATCCCCCCTGACCCCCCTTAATAAGGGGGGAAGTGGCTTCAAAGTCCCCCTTATTAAGGGGAATTTAGGGGGATCGTATTATTTGCAACTCACGGATGTACTTTTCAAACACCCTCTGAGGTGGACTTTATCCAAATGCTAGAGCCTCTACCTAGAGCAGGTTCTGGTGTGCCAAGCCCTCCCTGGACTTTTCTATATATCAGATGGGTGCGGGATATACAAAAAAGGTAGGCTTCCCGCCTGCACTCCAGACACAGTCGGGA
>JBIKWV010000566.1:0-4156 GCA_044356135.1 Elainellaceae cyanobacterium | reverse complement strand
AATGCACCCAGATTACAGCGCTTTGCGCTGAGATAAGTAGGGAGATGCGATTAAGCTTGCACCCCCAAAAGCTGTTCCGCCCGCTGCGCGGGCGGAACAGCTTTTGAGTTGCGACTTTTTCCATGCCCACTTACTGAGAACCAAAGTTTTCGTTGAGAGCCGTGCTTCGCGCGGCTCTCAACGAAAACTTTGGTTCTCACGATCGCGCACCTAATGGCCCCGCACCAGCGGATACGCATCGTCGGGGAGGGCAGACCATTCCCACATTGACCCGGCATAGTTCCTCGCCCGAAAGCCCGCATGATTGAGCACCACCGCTACCCAGGCAGAGCGAATTCCTCCAGTGCAATAGGAGACAATCTCTTTGTTGGGGGACACCCCCACCTGGCTCAGGCGATCGCAAATTGCCTGCAGCGGCAGGATATACCCATCGGCAGTCATTAGTTGTTTAAAGGGAAGAGAGAGGGCACCGGGAGGATGGCCTCCCCTGGTTTCTCCGAAGGGAGTAGCACCGAGAAATTCAATCGTCGAGCGGGTATCCAGCAAAACCAGGTCTGGATCGTTCAGTCTGGCTTTCAGCTCATCCCGCTGAATTGTATAGTCGTCAATGCGCTGGACTTCAAAGTTGCCTGATTCATCGGGAAAACCAGGTTTCCAGGTTTTCCTCAGGCCCGCCTGATGGAGTGCCCGAAACCCACCATCGACCAGAACTGCGGAGGGATGACCGAGCGATCGCAGCATCCAGACAATTCGCCCGTCCTCGCCCCAGCCGTGAGGCGGATG
This sequence comes from Elainellaceae cyanobacterium, assembly GCA_044356135.1. Classification (GTDB taxonomy): domain Bacteria; phylum Cyanobacteriota; class Cyanobacteriia; order Elainellales; family Elainellaceae; genus CAZVXA01. The sequence continues at coordinate 3,373 of JBIKWV010000566.1, read as the reverse complement.
GCTGAACACCACAGTGGGCTTCTCAATGCGAATTCCCAAAGCTTGCAGCCGCTGGTTTAATGCTGCATTCTGGTTCAGCAGTTTGCCCCTGTCAGGTCGCTCCCTGGAGAAGTCCTGCCAGCGAATTGGAGCTGCTCCTTTGAGGTAGTCTCCCAGGCGAATCCCGCTACGGGCATCCAGCAGGGTAGCTCCCTGATCAAGCAGGGCGATCGCCTCCTCCGCAGATACAATCCAGAACGGATTAGCAGCAGTCAATGTTGATGAAGAAGTCATTGGTGGGGGTTGAGACATGACTCTCCAGGGATGCTCAGGTTTGCCTCTCGCCTGCTGGGGAGAAGGGAGGGAATCCATGATACGGTGATACGGTACTGTCCAGCGTCGGTACCGCTGTCGATCGCAGAGAAAGCAGGAATCAATGTTCAACTTATTTGGGTCCCTGAAGCAGAGCATTCTTAACCTGAGGGATGCCGTCCGGCCAAAATCTCAGACACCGCCACCGACGTTTTCTGCGCCGTCGGCTGTTGCTGCTGTCAATCTCCCGTTCATGAATGATCGGTCACTCCTGCTGCACGATACGACACGGCTGAGAACGATGTCTGCTGCTGACCTGGAGGCCGCCTGTCGTCCCCGCTGCCAGACCATGTATGTGGGCTACGACATGGTGCTCTGTCGGGTGCTGGGGAAATTTCTGCTTTATGCGGACGCGCTGGATCAGGGCATCGCCCCGCACCTGTGTATGGATGGCTACTGGGAAGCGTGGATTACCCTGGCAATGGCGCGGACACTGCAACCGGGCTGGAACTGTGTAGACATCGGTGCGAACCACGGCTACTACACGCTGCTCATGGGGGCGCTGTCGGGGGCCAACGGTGGGCAGGTTTTGTCGGTTGAACCCAGCCCAAAACTGGCGATGTTGCTGCGCAAAACCCTTGAAGTGAACGGGATGCAGAGCTTTGCGAAGGTCTCGGAGTCGGCGATCGCCGCCCAGGCCAGCACGATGAAGCTGGTGATTCCCAAATCGCGCGGGATGAATGCCTCACTCTACCGTCGCGCCGGAGCGGATGATGAGGTGGTTGAGGTGGAAGTGAACACCCTGGATAACGTGATTCAGGGATGGCCCCGGGTGGATTTTGTGAAGGTTGATGCAGAAGGGGCTGAAGAAGAAATCTGGAAAGGAATGCAGACAGTTGTTCAGAACAATCCAGATATTATTGTGATGATGGAAATTAACTGCGCTCGCTATAAAGCCCCCAAAGCCTTCCTGGAGTCTATTCTGGCCGCAGGATTTACACTGAAGTACGTTGATTTTGATGCTCGGATTAAGGATCTGACGCTGGAGCGCTGTCTGACGGAAAACTTTGGTCATGACTGGATGCTCTTCCTAAAAAGGGGTTAGAGAATACAGCGCTGATCATCTTCACGGTGTAAGCTGCGGGCCATGATAAAAGCGATCGCCCATACCATCCAGCAGGGAGTCAGTAGCCATCCCCAGGCGACGATCAGCAGCCTTATTTTCGTGATTTGTTGCGCCGTTTATCTTGCCAATGGTAGCCCCATCTCGGCCAATGATAATGTTCCCAATGCCCTGCTGGCGCTCAACTGGTTCGACAACAGCGTACTCAACTTTGACGCCTTCAGAACTGAAGCCTACTATCGGTCAATTGGAACGTCCAGCCTCCCCTACTACTTTGTGGAAGCGCCCAATGGGCACGTGTCCTCGACGTATCCCATTGGTGTGGCGATCGTCACCTTTCCCGTCTACGCCATTTTGTTTGCTGGGGTGAGGATAGCTGAGGTTTTTCAGTCTCTGATTACTGAGAGTCCGGTGAATCTGCTGGAGATTACCAGTCCACAGTCTATTGTCAGTCCTTTCTTCCTTGAAAAAATTGCAGCAACGATTGTTGCGTCTCTCTCCGTTGTCATTTTCTATCTGATTGTTCGACTCAAATTCAGTCCAGCCGTTTGTGTCTTTGCCGTTTTTGCCTACGCCTTTGCTACGGCAACCTGGCAGACAAATTCCCAGGGCCTCTGGCAACACGCCAGCTCAAATTTAGCTGTGTTGAGCCTCGTCCTATGTCTGCTGAAGGCCAATCGGGTGGAGGGCAACCGCCGCAGGCTGCTGCTGCTGGTAGCGGGTATTTTTTGTGGGTTACTCCCCGGCATTCGACCCACCAGCTCAGTCTATGCCGTGGCGGCGACTCTCTACGCCCTGCTGGTTTACCGAAAAGAGGCTTTGTTTCTGTTGCTGGGGCTGCCCTCTCTGTTGATCAGCGCCAGTTGGAACTTCTACAATTTCGGGTTTAGCCTGCGGAACTTCGTCTACGGTGGCTACACTCGCATGTCGGAGAATCGGGACTTCGCGCAAACCTACTACGCCTTCACGCTCGAACAATTCATCAAAAGTTCTACTGGATACCTGTTCAGTCCCTCACGCGGACTGCTCGTCTTTTCGCCCGTCGTTTTGTTTGCCGCTCCCGGTGGGTATCACCTTTGGAAGCGGCGGCTGGACAAAGACGAACAGTTGCTTCTGGCCATGAGCACTGCCGGACTGCTGCTGTTCATCCAGTACTCCTTCTTCAAAATCTGGGGAGCAGGATGGTCTTACGGCCCACGCTATATGACCGATTTGCTTCCGATTCTATGCCTGCTGATCGCCTACTTCCTGGCCAATTTTTTCCAGCAGATCGGTCGAATTCGGCCTCTGGTATTTCGAGGCATCTTCGCCCTGTTTCTAACGCTGTTGCTCTATTCCACTTTTGTCCAGGTGGTCGGGGTGTTTGGCTGGAACTACTGGAACAGCATTCCCAATCCCTCCAACAGCAATAAATACTGGAGCTTGCAGGACAGCCAGATTGAGCGCCATGCCCGTCGGCTCTGGTTCAACCTGACAAAGCCTATTCCAAACCCAACGGACTACATGCAGCAGTTCGCGGGCACCGTTTTGTCCATTGAGCAGGTGAACGAACAACCTGCCGCAATTCTGCTGCGGCTAAGGACGGGGGGCAAGGCCAATCGTCTGGTGGTGCAAGTCAAGAATACAGGGCAAAACCAATGGTATGGCTATCAGACCGGAGCCGATATCGGGGTGGCTTCAGTTAGAGTCCAGTTGTTTCAGGTCGGCGATCGCACCCGCCCTGTTAGTCCCCCCGCATATCTGTATGTATCGGGCAATCCCAAACCGGGTGAAACGGCGCGGGCGATCGGGAATCTGCCCGTCCAGGTCAAAGCGGGCGAATACGACCTGGTTCTGGATGCAGGGGTGATGCACTTTGGCCTTCCCCCCCGACCTGATCAGCATCCGCCGTTCGTGCAAAAAGTGATTGTGCAGTAATCAGTAGATAGCCACGATTAAGCTTGAAACCCCAAAAGCTGT
>JBIKWV010000567.1:0-4156 GCA_044356135.1 Elainellaceae cyanobacterium | reverse complement strand
ATTCCAATCGGCTGCATTCACCGACTCACTGGGCAAAGCAGTGTTAGTACCAGTAGGTGTTCTCTCTCAAATTACTCGTCGATTCAGCATAACTTTTCATCAATACCCATGAGTTTGATTTCTATGCAGGCGATCGGCACCGTCAAAGGTCCGGGTGAAACGGGTAACCAGTACGTTTTCATCACGGGCGACAATCGCCATGTCAAAATTGGCGAGTTTGTTTACTATGAGGCAATCGCCAGTGCAGCGTCGGAACCATTGGTCATCCTGGGACGGATTTCTGCTCGCTGCTTGATTGACCACCTGCCCGACCGAATTTTTGCCGATACGGAGATCAGCCCGGAGACGATCGCCGCCCTCGTCGGTTTCGCTCACCCCAACCCTGAGATCTACGAGGTCACGGTCGATGTCGTGGGGCATTTTCACCCCGCTCTGGGATTCATGAATCCCCGTCTTGCCCCCGACCCTGGTACCAAGGTTTACCTGGCAACTGATGGTTACCTGCGACAGGTGCTGAACCGAAAACAGCCCCAGGAGATCGGCTCGGCGCATCTGGGGTCACTCCTGCTGCGTCAGGGGGAGACGGTGCCCGTGGTGCTGGATGTGAAAGAACTGGTCAGTACCCACATGGCGATTCTGGCGGGAACGGGTTCGGGAAAGTCCTACACTGCTGGGGTGCTGGTGGAAGAACTGCTGTCGCCGCACAACCGGGCAGCGGTGCTGATTTTTGACCCTCACGGAGAGTATGGCACGCTGTCAGAACTGCGGGGGCATCCCGCCTTTGTTGCAGAAGGTTATGCGCCCCAGGTGAAAGTGCTGACCCCCGAAGATGTGCGCATTCGGGTGTCGTCTCTTGACTACTACGACATTCTGACGCTGCTGCCGGAGATGAGCGATCGCCAGCAGTCCATTCTCAGTAAAGGCTTCGCGATTCTGCAAAAGCACAAGAAGGGCGGCTATCGCTGGGGTGTTCAGGACTTGATCGCCGCCGTGTACGAGGCTGATCGCACCCAGGACGATGAGGGCAATGAGAAAACGGGTTCTTCGGCTCCCGCCATCGAGTGGAAGCTGGAAAGACTGGAGCGATCGCGCTACTTCCATGCCTTTGACCATCTAGCTCCCCGTGATCTGTTTCAGCCGGGACAGGTGACCGTCCTGCAAATGAATGAAATCAGTCAGGAGGAACAGCAGGTCATCTGTGCGGCGGTACTGAGGCAGTCCAACCAGGCGCGAATGAATACCGACAAAGGTAACCTCAACCCTGACGATGAAAATTATTTACCGTATCCTGTGTTTATTCTGGTGGAGGAGGCACACCGCTTTGCCCCAGCTCATGAACCCTCTCGTTGCAAGGCGATTCTACGAACCATCCTCAGTGAGGGGCGTAAGTTTGGTCTGGGGGTGGGGCTGATTACGCAGCGTCCCGGCAAGCTGGATTCAGATGTGCTATCTCAGTGTATGAGCCAGTTCATCATGCGCATTGTCAACCCGGTGGATCAGGACAGTCTCAAGTATGGAGTTGAGGCGGCAGGTCGGGATTTGCTGAAGGAACTGCCTGCCCTCACCAAAGGACAGGTGATTATTGCAGGAGCCTGTGTTAATACGCCCGTACTGTGCAAGGTTCGCCAGCGGTTAACCAAGCATGGCGGTGAAACGTTGAATGCACCAGAGTTGTGGCAGAAACATTTTCAGTCCCACCAGATGCGTCAGCGGCAGATTGAGCAGGCTCCGGCGGCCAGCCGACAGCAGCCAAAGACGATTCGGGGTGTAAGCATTGATTGATTCTTTAAAGACGGTGCTTGTTTGCCAGAGAGGGAACCAGCGTGAGGAGCGAGAGCCAGAGAAGCAATGCACCAACTTCAAACATATTTTTTAAGTTTTTGAGGGAATGAATGTCCGTTTGCGTTATTAAGTAATTTTTACCACTATTCCCAGGAGATCAATCCATCAAACGTAGTGGTTTTTGCTCCTACTGAGGATAAAAGTTGCAGAAAAAATCTATACCCCGGTAGAGGCGATGTTTGTACAGCCCTTTGAGGGCAATATAGAACCACGGACTGTGTGATCGCCAACCGCAATCACGCAGTCTGACTCCACAAACACTCAAACACAGTATGGCGGTCGAACAGGGTGTAGTGTTTTCGGACAACTGGGCTTATCTGAAAACGGAGCTGAACTGGCTTGACCGGGTGCTGATGGTGGCAGTGGCACGGCATCGGAAAGAGACCAAAGAGGTCGATCGTCTGGCTCAATCTCGTGCTGACCGGGTGACCAGCCACTGGTGGAAAGGGGTCATCTCCGTCGAGGGTGGTATCCACGAAGAAGGTCATAAACCCACAGCGAGTCAGAAAGGGAAACAGACCTATCAGCAGCAAATTGACCACCGGATTCGAGAAACCCAGCAACGGGGTGTGGTGCTGGCATTGCCATCACTGTGCGATCGCCTGCAACTTTCGAACTTTGAGAAAAACCTGGTGCTGATCGCCCTCGCGCCTGAAGTAAATCGCCGCTACGCTCGCATCTATCAGTATCTGCGGGGCGATGAAACCGAAAATAAAGTGGAATTACCCACGGTCGATCTGGTGCTCCGGCTACTCTGCCGCAGCGACCAGGAGTGGTGCAGTGGCCGCGATCGCCTCTTCTCCTCTTCACCCCTGCTGCACTATGGCCTGCTGGAGCGACTTCCCAGCCCGACAGAAACCACACTCAATGAATTTCTACGACTCTCTCCCCCTCTGATCGACTACCTGCTTTCTGAAAAACCATCTGCGAAGGGCCTCGATCACCTGCTCGCTGTCCCCATGTCGTTGATTCCGCTGCCCCAGGAAACCACTTCCAGTCCGCTGCTCCAGTTTAGTTCTGCGAACTGCGACTGGTCCGATCTCATTCTGCCGGAGGCGCTTCTGCGATCGCTCAAAACGCTTGCTTCCACAACGGCCCTTTCAACCAGACAACAGACGGGCACGATCGCGCTCCTGGTCGGCAAATCGGGAACGGGGAAAACGATGGCAGCACAGGCGATTGCCAACAGTCAGTCTCTGCCGCTGGCCATCGTCAAACTTGCGGCAGTTCCCCCCGAAGACTACGCTCAACTCCTCCAGGAGATTGCTCTCCATAATCCCTCAGTGTTGCTGATCAAACAGGCAGAGAATTGGCTGCGTCGTTCTGCCAGTCTATCCAGAGCAACATTGCAGCAATTTTTGCAGCAACGCCGCCAGAAGCAGCAGATTACCCTGCTCAGTGTCACCTTGCGGGAGGCAGTGGCCATTCACTGGCAGCGAGAGATGGATGCAGTGTTGACGTTTAACACACCTGACGTGGGTGATCGCCTGCAACTCTGGCAACGGGCCTTCGCCACGCTGCCTCTGGTTGAACCGCTTGACTGGATGGTACTGGCAAAACGGCTGGCATTAACAGGAGGCGAGATTGGGGCGATCGCCCATGCGGCGAAGCAGGTCATGAATGGAGAGCGAGCGTTGCAGCTAGAGCGATCGCATCTGGTGCAGGCAATTGAACAACAGGGGCGATCGGCCCGTTTTCTGCTAAGGATCATGGATTGATGAAAACCCGGAATTGAGGGGCTGAAAGCGCGGCGACGCCGCGCTTTCAGCCACTCAATTCCGGGTTTTATTAAATTTCTGTTCCTAACGGACTCAGCGACTGGCGGTTAGCGTGAATCCATCGACGGGTATAAGAAAATCGAAGTTGCACACAAAAACGCCTGTCTCTGGATAGTCGCTTCCGAGGTTTTGTATCCCTTATTTTTGTTGCTAACGACTTGATTGGTCGCTCGTAGCGAGGTAAGGAATATGCAAGATAACAATCAAGCTTCCCGGAATATTGCCGTGGATAGTTCTGATCGGGTTGAGATGGACAACTATGATCGGGGCATTACTCCGGCGGAGACCGCTGCTCGTAAGGAGCGTGAGGGCGATTTGTACAAGACGGTACCAACGGAAGAGCGAGAAGCCAGCTATTCAACCGATGAACAAACGGATGCAGATAGCATTCATACAACGGATGGCTATACCGTTGATCGGGAAGGATTAATCAACAACTTTGCGGTCGAACCTGAAATGTACTATGAAGTACCGGGTGATGCCCGACAGGTTAACCAGGCTGATCAGATGCATCGTGCAGAGGACTTGAAAGCTGA
>JBIKWV010000565.1:0-4157 GCA_044356135.1 Elainellaceae cyanobacterium | reverse complement strand
AACCTTTAGGCGATCGCCGCATCTGAAATTCAATGCGTCCTGTTTCTTTGTCCATTTCTCTGGGTGGAACTAATCCAAACATGAGCTTGAGCAGTTGGCTCTGAAACCAATCCTTAATGCTGCTGTGGGTCGGTGCCTTTGGGTTCTCGAAAACCGCGTTCCATTGGTGCAGATCCGTATCAGCGGCAGGTTCTAACACCCCTCCTGTAAACTGCACCTGGAGGACTGTATCACTGGCAGGTTTGCAGATGCCCAGGTTACGCACTGTGCCCCGGAGTGATGGGGTGTTTGGATGGGCGATCGCAAAGTTCACCACAATATCATGGGTACGCTGCATGGGTTCTTCCATGGGCAACACGGGTTGAAAAACCTGCTGGAGCACAACCGTTAGATCCTGCGGTTGGAACATATTGAACGCCAACCGTCCCAGAGTGTAGCAGTAGGTGCCATCTGCCAGACGTTTCCCATCAGGGAAAATGGGGGCACTGATGAGTTGCCAGTTGCCATCCAGCAATTGAGAATTTTGCGTGGGAATAGGGGTGGGATTGAGGGTTGCAAGATCCTCAATGATTCTGATGACTGCTGGATGGCGTGGATCACTCTCATAGGTTACTAATGCCGCGCGGAGATCGCCTTTTAGGGCATTTCTAGAAGTTTCAGAATTCTGGGGCGTGTTGGAAGCCATAGTGTTTCCTAATTCTAAGTAAGTGGGCGTGGAAAAAGTCGAAACCCAAAAAGCTGTTCCGCCCGCGCAGCGGGCGGAACAGCTTTTTGGGTTTCAAGCTTAATCGCGCCTACCTGCTTAGTAAGAATAACGGCATCTAACGGTGCGGTTACACTTTAACCTAATTTAATGTACAGGAAACTAAAGAGGGCATTAATCCAGATCACTGCCCAGATCGCCGTTAACCCGGCAATGCCAGCACCGATGATCCGAATGTCGCAACTAGCGGAATACAGATGCCGAACATCCCCACCGCACAGCCCCAGATCGCAGCCGTTGCCCGTCCTTTTGGGTCACTTTCATTGGAATTCCGAGTCATTGTGTTTTCCTCGTTAAAGCATCTGTACGAGTGTCACTCTCCAATGCTGCTTCCAATCCATAGCCAGTCGTCATCAATTCCTGTAGCCGCCTGATAAATCGAGCAACGGGTGCGCCATCGGTGACATCGTGGTCAAACAAAACTGTCAGGCCGACGTACTCCCGGATGGCGATCTGGTCGTGAACAACGCCGGGGCGTTTGGCGATCGCCCCCACTGCCACAATCAGGGGATGAATCCCGATGGGAATGCCCCAACTCATGCCGTTCTGTCCCTTCATGCCCAGAGATGTGACCGACACAGTTCCCATCAGTTTTTTGAACATTACTGGATTGCGAAACAGGGGCCTCCAGAAAAATAGATCGCGCACAAATCGGGGTAGTCTGTTCGAGATCCGGGTGATCCATGTGGCGTGAGTTGAACTCAGTTGTACTTCTCCAGTCGCAATGGATTGGTGTTGAGCGGCACGGATTTCTGAGGTGATGGTCGCCACACTTTTCTCGTTCGCTTTGCGGATGATGGAGGGCATCGGTAGCGTCTCCTGCGCTCCTGGTTGACCCACAGCTCGTTCTACGATAATCGTCACATCCACATCATTAAAAACGACCAGCCGCCGTTTCCCCTGTCGCAGTGCATGGATAAACTTGTGTTCGCTAACCGCCTGAGCGATGCACTGGATAACCCAGCCTGTAAAGCTGATGCTCTTCCCAATCTTTCTCAGCTCGTGGAGCGCATCTCGTGCGATCGTCACGTCAACTTCTAGCAGAATTGGAATGTGATGTCGCCTGCTTCCCCAGATCAGGGTATCGATCGTGGGGTTGCGGAAGTCAGGAAACTCTCGCTCCTCAAAGCTTTCACTGCATGGGGGTGGGTGCATCTTTTGTCTTCTCAAGGTAGTATTTGAATTCGGGGCGATCGCCCATGTGGACAAATCACGACACAGTGTTTTCGGAATTGTGGAGATTTACAGTGGTTGAGAAGTGGCCGTTATCAGGGCAGAGCACGTTGAGCTGGATGAGTCATCGCAGCATTCTGAGTATTGGTAGCTCTGGCAGTATTTTGAGTATTGGCAGCGCCGGAAGCATTCTCAGTGTTGGGAGTGCAGGCAGCATTTTAAGTATTGGCAGCGCTGGAAGTATTCTGAGTGTTTTCTCCGCAGGCAGCGTTTTATCTCTCCTGAGCGTGAGCAGCATCTTGAGCGTGTTGCAGTTCAACGGAGGGTGGCTCACAAAGTGATCAATTGACCTCCCTGTCGTTGAGATACAGACAATGTCCGAAGTGCTGAACTTGATTGAGGAATTCAATGGGTTGCCTGAGGGGCAGCAAGCCCTACATTAGAAAAATCAGAATTGACACTCAATAACTCTAAAACCTGGGCTTTAATAAAGCTGGTCGGTTGTATTTCATCTCCACAGTTCATCTGTTCAGGAATAACGATTTCTGCTGTTTCCTGGAGGAGCTAATTTCTCACTCAGTCTCAGTCCTGCTCGTATCCTCATACCAAGAGTCGGAGCCAGCACAAGCAGAATTAACCCCAGGGACATCAGGTTGCCTTGCAGTAGATTGTAGTCAGCGGCAATCTGCTCCCAGGAATAACCGAAAACAAAGCGTCCCAGGCTGATCTCAAACACGACGGTCAACAGCATCCAGAGAAAACCGACCTGGAGCATTTGAGAGAATCGTGAGAGATGGAGCCAGGGAACGAAAAGGGTGGCGATCGCCATAATTAAAGCCGCTCCCGTCACAAAAGAGATTTGATGCGCCAGTGGATTTCCAAATGTTGGGATTAACCAAAAAATTCGGATGGTTCCATTCAGGCTTTCAGCGATGATAAAGATGAGCCAGATGGCGATCGCTTTCAGGTAAAGCATTAGTTCCTCAGGAGTTGCAAATTAACACGAGTTTTCCGCTCACTGCTGATTGATCCAGTCGTTCGTGGGCATGGGCCGCTTCGGAAAGGGGCAGGCGATCGCTCACAATGGGTCGAATCTGTCCCTGTGCCAGCAGATTCAGTAGCGTCGAAAGGTCTTCCCGATACCAGTCAGGATGCTGGGTTTTAACCGAGGCAATGCTGTAGGAAATCGCCCGCCGACCATCGGGAATCAGGTTCAGGACGGCGACCCGGAGGAGCGTTGTGCCAATCTTCAGCATCTTGCTACCCTTACCTTGAAAGGCTGACATGAAGCCATAGCTGACTAACGTTCCTCCTTGATGCAGGGTTTGGTAGGAGCGCCAGAGATGGCTGCCGCCAATGCAGTCAAAGACCGCATCGACGCCATCTTCAGTGAGCTGGTGGATGCGATCGCCAAAATCCTGACGCTGGTAATCAATCGGCACACCGCCCAGTTGGGATACCAGTTCATGCTTAGATGCGGCTTCGGTGCCATACATTTCCAGGCCAGCCAGTTGTCCCAGTTCCAGGAGCGCAGTCCCTACACCACCCCCTGCCCCGTGGATTAAAATTCTGTCACCCGCCTGCACCTGAGCCAAACGGTGCAGCATTTGATAGGCGGTAATGTAATGCAGCACCAGCGCGACCGCTTCGACGGGATCAACGCCTGCGGGGACGGGCACTGCATCAGCAGCGGGAATACACAGGTATTCGCTGTAGCCGCCAACAATGGTCATGGCTGCGATCGCCTGACCCACCGTCAAATCAAACACTCCGTCACCCAATTTCTCCACAATACCCACAATGTCATAGCCCGGAGAATAGGGCAGTTTGGGAACACCAGGATAAACTCCCTCCCGCATCATCACATCAGTAAAAGCAACCCCCGTGGCCAAAACCTTGACTCGAATTTCCCCGGCTTTCGGTTCTGGAAGCTCATCTTCTACGACTTGCAGAACTTCGGGGCCACCGGGGCGAGTAATCACCACATGCTTATATTTCATGGCCTCAATCCTTCGAGAATGCATCAGCTCACACGAGTGTGAGAGGAGGTAGAACTCAATTTCTAACTGTGTCGTAACAGGAGAACGGAACGGCGAAACAAATTGCTCCTCTCAGGGGTGCTGCTATTCGAAGCCTAGCCAGAAAACCTGAGGAACTCGTGAAGCTGCTGAGTTATTAGACTTTTGACTAAATTGCGCCGATTTTTTCTGAAATGCTGACG